>JACNJP010000226.1 GCA_014382465.1 Planctomycetota bacterium | reverse complement strand
CCTTGCTGGAATGCAGCGAGCAGAAGAGGTTTCTGCTCAGAGGTTTATGCCGGGAGCGAGAGCAGTCCTTTAGTAGCCCGAACCGTCGATGCCTGGATGGGAGTTGAGTACTCCGCCCAACGGTCCGCAGCCCACATCCCGCCCACGACCCAGGCCCTTCTTCGGCTCAATTTGAATAACTAGGTGCCAATAGAGGACCATGGTGACAGGATCGGTTTTGCCGCTTGCAATGTTCCAGCTGTCGGCCAAAATTGCACCTCATAGAGCGCCCAAGACGGGCACCAATAGAAACCAGCGAGGCACTGTCAAATGGGGAAACGACGCCTTTGGCTGATCGATGGCGCGTACATGTTCCGCGCACAGAAGTCGATCGACCCTGACTACCACTTCGACTACCTAAAGCTGCGGCAGGTACTCGAGCACATTGGCGAGATCTCGAAAGTGATTTTTGTGAACTCAGCCTCCGATCCGGCCAAGGACCTGAAGAATCCGTTCCACTTCTGGATGGAATCCCCGCCGCCGCTAGGGCCAGGAATCAAGGTCAAGCTGCTTCCACTGAAAGCCTCGAAGTTTTCGAGGGCCTTCTGCACAACCTGCAAAGAACAGGTGGATTTGGTCTGTCCTCATGTCCATGGGAAGCGGACGAAGAAGGCCACTTCAGGCAAGGGGAAAACCGAACAACTGAAGAGCCACTCTTTCAGCTCTCATCACCAAAAGGGCATTGATGTCACGCTGTCCACCTTGGCGCTCACACTGAAGGACACCTACGATTCCTTGATCTTGTCCTCTGGTGACGGAGATCTCGGCGAGACAATGCATTTCCTCGCCAATCAAGGAAAGGGAATCCAACTTGCCACTTTCGACTGGGGGGTTTCGAACTCACTACTGCAACAGGTTGACGGTGTAATTCCGTTGGCTCGATTTGCGGAGCTGATCCAAAAGGGCGACAGACTCGAGCCTAGCCAAGAACAGAATCTGACTCTGAAAGACCTCCTGAAGGCCGTGGGAATAGCCACGGCTGGTTTTCTATTGACAAAGGCCAAAACAACCATTGAAGAAAGGAGGAGGATGGAAGAAGAGGATGAGGAGGACCCCTCGGTTTAGGTTCCGGGGGCAAGTTACTCCAAGCTCCTCACTCCCAACACTAGCCTTCAGCCACTATCGCTGTACGTCCCAGGAGGGCCTGAGGCGGAGTGGCTCACCAGTCAGTAGCTTGCGTCGCTTGATGAGGAGGGAGGCTCCTCAAGGCTGCGGAAGGAAGCCCGGCTGGAATGGAATTGGCATGGAATGGCTTCCCTAATGGTCAGCCTCAGGAAATCTCGGACTTCCTTGGTCTCTGACCCACCGAACGAGGCCCTTTCAAGGCACTCCCTCAAGCCTTTTGATAGAAATGAGTTAGAGCAATAGCGCAGGGTGGATTATGAGTCCGCTGCTCTGACCATTGAGCTACCGGCCCATGGGACGAGCGGGCATTCTACTCATCCGTCTGCGGGGCCTGAGCCTGCCGACGGTGGAGCCGGCGGCGCGAGCAGACGCCCAGGCGGGTTTCCTCCATCCGGCGGGAGGATCGGCCAGAATGGGCCCCGGCGCTCTGTAGGCCATCCATCCAACACCCGGCGGAGCTCACCACCGCTTCCATTCAGCCGACTCGCCCTCCACCCATGCTCCAGCCCACCACCAGCCGCGGTCGCAAGGCGGGGCTGTCCCTCGTCCTGCTCCTCGTCACGGTCCTCGCGCTCCCGGGTTGCGCGGTCCGCTTCATCGCCGACTACGACGCGCGGACCGAGGAGGCCATCCATGAGATGGCGCGGGAGATCGACGGCTTCTACCTGCGCCTGCAGGACCTGCAGGAAGCGGACCGGGCCTACGATTCGTTCGCCGAGGACTACCAGCGGATCGAAGCGCAGGCCCGCGCCCTGGTGCGGCGGAACAGGGTCCGCGAATTGAACCAGGACTCGACCCGCATCGCCGAGCTCTTCCTCGAGCTGTGGCAGGACTCCCGAGCCGCGCACCGGTCCTCCGGGACCTACGGCGACTTCGATCTCGAGGAGGACTGGACCGAGCTGCAGAACGTCCTCTCCTACGCCCTCCAGGCAGAAGGAGCCAAGCCTCCTCCAGGCGCCTGACCCCTCGCCCGGCACCGGACGAACATGACCTTCGACTTCGACTCCACCCTGAACCAGATGCTGGGCGCCGCCGAGCGCTCCTTCGGCAAGGACTGGCCCAAGGCCCAGTCCCTGATGAAGAGGGCGCTCCAGGACCGCAAGCTGGCCCTGAAGCGCCTCGCCAACGCCCGACTCAGAAAGGCGATCGACGATGCCGGGGTCCAGCGGCGCCTTCACCGCAGCGAGCTGGTGATGGAAGCGGCCTTCCGAGCGACCAGCGCCATCTCCAAGGCCGCGGCCCAGAAGGCGGTCAACGCCGCCCTCAAGGTGCTCGAGAACGCCCTGAAACAGGCCCTGCCTGGCTAAGGGCTGGTCCCCGCAGAGGCGCACCCCTCTTCCCCGGATCCGAGGGTACCGTGGTGGCTCTCTCGCCCCCCCCACCACCGAGGCGCTCCCTCCTTGCGCCCGACTGCTGGTGCGGCGGTCAAAAGGACTGCTGACCGGCGATCTTTCCCACGCTCTCTCTTTACTTGGGCCGCGCTGGACCCGGCTCCGCCCACCGACTCGCGAGATCCCCCATGCCTGATTCCGTGCTCTCTCCGGCCCAGTACGACCGGGCGTGCCGGCTCTTCCTCGCCGCCCGGCAGCTCGCAATCGAGGAGCGGTGCTCCTTTCTCGAGGACGAGGCCGGCGACGATCCGGCCGTCATCGCGGAGGCCCTCTCCTTCCTGGCCCTGGACCAGCCCGACTCGACCTTCCTCGAGCAGCCGGCCCTGATCCGGGCGGAAGACCTCAGCGCCCCTTCCGCGGAGGACGCGGCCCCGCCGCTGCCGCTCCGGATCGGTTCCTTCCTGGTGGATCGGGTACTCGGGCAGGGCGGCATGGGCCTGGTCTACCTCGCCGAGCAGGAGAACCCGCGGCGCAAGGTGGCGGTGAAGGTGATCCAGCCCAACCTGGCGACCACCGGCGCCCGGCGGCGCTTCGACCAGGAGGCCCAGCTCCTGGCGCGGCTCGACCACCCGCGCATCGCCACCGTCTACGAGGCCGGGGAGGCCGACCTGCCGCTCGGCCGGGTCCCCTACATCGCCATGGAGTACGTCGACGGCCTGCCGCTCGACGTCTACGTCAAGGCCAAGCGGCTGAACCGGCACGCGATCCTCCACCTGATCGCCGACTGCGCCGACGCCGCGCACCACGCCCACCTCCGCGGCATCGTCCACCGCGACCTAAAGCCCGCCAACATCCTGGTGGAGGAGACCGGACAGCCCAAGGTGCTGGACTTCGGCATCGCCCGCGCCTTCGGCGAGGGCAATGACCTGGCCACCATGGCGACCGCCACCGGCAGCCTGCTCGGCACCGCCCAGTACATGAGCCTGGAGCAGGTCGCCGGTGCGGCGGACGACATCGACGGCCGCTCCGACGTCTACTCGCTGGGCGTGATCCTCTACGAGCTCCTGACCGACCGGCCGATCTCCGACCTCCACGGCCTGTCCCCCCTCCAGATGCTCGAGGTGGTCCGGGACCAACGGCCGCTGCGGCCCTCGAAGATCGACCACGCGCTGCGCGGGGACCTCGAAGCGATCGTGCTCAAGGCGATCGCCAAGGACCGCAGCGACCGCTACGGCTCCGCGGCCGACTTCGCCGGGGACATCCGCCGCTTCCTGGACGACCAGCCGGTGCTGGCCAGGCCGCCTTCGCTCGCCCGCCTGCTGAAACTGGCCTACACCCGCAACCGGGCGGTGTTCAACACCGCGGCCGCCGGCTTGGTCCTGGTCCTGGTGGTGACCACGATGTACTTCCGCCAGCTCAAGACGGGGGCGGACAAGGGCATCGCGATCCAGCGCCTCTCGGCCAAGGTGGACTTCGAGAGCCTGGTGCTCCGGCAGAACAAGCTCTGGCCTGCCCTGCCCGAATTCATCCCTGACATGGAGGTCTGGCTCGAAGACGCCAGCCAGCTCACGAAGATGCTGCCGCAGTTCCGCCAGGACCAGGCCATGCTGCTGGAGCGGAGCCTCGATCAGAGTCTGGAAGAGCTGGAGGCGCAGGACCGCGAGCACCCGCTGTGGGAACAGCTCCAGCTCCAGGAGGACCGGCTCGAGGGCTTACGGGCCTACCAGCGGACCGCGGCCGCCGGCGGCTCGATCCCGGTGAAGAAGGCGCCCTCGGCCGTCCCTGTGGAGAGGAGGGAGAGGTGGCTCGCGAAGCAGGCGACCTTGGAGGAGCGCATCGAGGAGACCAGGGCCTCCATCGCCACGCTCGAGGAGGAGATCCACGCCGACCGGCGGGAGAAGTTCGCCGACGACGAGGATCAATGGTGGTACGACACTCTCACCGAGTTGATCGCGGATCTGGAGGCGGTCGAGGATCCGGCCACCGGTCAGATCCGCGGGCTCCATCCGATGGACGGCCCGGGAGTGGCGCGCCGGGTGAAGATGGCCGAGGAGATGCACCTCGCCTCCTGGGCATCCGACTCCGCGCAAGCGCGCTGGGAGGAAGCGCGGGTCTACGCGGCCAAGGAAGAGCCCTACGACCACCTCGACCTCGCGCCACAGACCGGGCTGCTGCCGATCGGCGTCGACCCGAGATCCGGCCTGCTGGAGTTCTGGCACGTGGAGTCGGGCGCGGAACCCTTCCGCGGCGCCGACGGCGTGCTGTCGATCGAGGACGACACCGGCCTGGTCTTCATCCTCGTCCCTGGAGGGACCTTCTCCATGGGGGCGCAGAAGGAGGACGAAGACGCTCCCGGCTTCGACCGCTACGCCAGCGACGCCGAGGAGCCGGTGCGCGAGGTGAACCTGGATCCCTATTTCCTGTCGAAGTACACCGTCACCCAGGCCCAGTGGTTCCGCTGGACCGGCACCGACCCGAACTTCTTCTCCTATCGGGTCAAGCCGGAGGACAACCCCCTGGGGGTCAAGGGCACCAACCCGCTCGATTCGATCCCCTGGTCCAGCGGGCGGCCGGTGCTGAGGCGGCTCGGCCTCGACTACCCGACCGAGGCGCAGTGGGAGAACGCCTGCCGCGCCGGCACCGCCTGGCCGTTCTGGTTCGGCGACCTCGACCCCTTGGAGGACCCGGAGGCCTTCGCCGAGATCGCCGCCCTGGCGATGAACCTCGCCGACTTCAGCCTGATGGCGACCGGCATCCCGCCCTTCGGGTACTTCGCGGAGCCTTGGGACGACGGCTTCGGCTTGCACGCCCCGGTGGATACGCTGCTGCCGAACCCTTGGGGCTTCCACCACATGCACGGCAACATCTGGCAGTGGATGCGAGACAATTACGGTTTATTCATCGAGCCGATCGCCCAGGGAACCGGCCAAGTGCTGGCGGGAGAGACCGATCAGCGCGTGGTGAAGGGAGGCGGCTACCGCTTCCTGAGCCTGTTGGCGCGCGCGGGGATGCGCTGGCACCCGAACAAGGGCCACTCGAGCCTCGGCCGCGGGATCCGGCCCGCTCGGGGGCTCGAAGGGCGGGCGGATTTCGAGCAGCGCAAGGACGCGATCCGCCAGGCCGAGGGGCTCCGCGCCGCACGCCAGCAGGAGGATCGCTGATGTCCCTGCTCCTGACCCTCGGCGCCGTCGGCCTGAACCTGCTGACGGCGCCGACGATCCAGGACCCGCCGCCTCGGCTCCAGGCGGTGCGGACCGAACGGGCGCCGGTCATCGACGGCCACCCCGATGAGCAGGTCTGGGCGGCGGCGGCGCGCATCGACGGCCTGACGCAGGTCGAGCCGGTCGAGGGCGGAGCGCCGGCGGTCGCCACCGAGGTCCTGCTGCTCTACGACGACTCGCACCTCTATCTGGCGTTCCGTTGCGCCGAGCCCGACCCGTCGGCGATCGTCCAGACACGGCTCCGGCGCGACGAGTCGCCCGGCAACGACGACCGGGTCGAGTGGCTGATCGAGACCTTCCGCGGCACCAAGAACGCCTACCGCTTCACCCTGACGGCCGCCGGCGCCCGCGCCGACGCCCTGATCGCGGTCAACGGCTTCCGCGTCAACCCCTACTGGGACGGCACCTGGGAAGGCCGCACCGCCATCGGCCCCGACGGCTGGACCGGCGAGGTGGCGATCCCCTTCTCCACCATCGCCTTCGACCCCTCGGGGGAGTGGGGCTTCAACCTCCAGCGCTTCCGCGGCCGCGACCGGACCCTCGACCGCTGGGCCGCCGCGAGCCGCCAGTTCAGCTTCGAGAACGTCAAGGCCTCCGGGACGTTGGAGGGCCTCACGGGCCTCCAGCAGGGCGCCGGCCTCGAGCTGCGGCCGTTCTTCAAGGCCTCGGCTTCGCACGACGCCGCCAACGACGACGACCTGCTCGGCCAGCTCGGCGGCGACCTGAACTGGCGCATCACCCCCTCGCTCACCGCCGGCCTGACCTTCCGCACCGACTTCGCCGAGACCGAGGTCGACGACTCGGTGATCAACGTCTCGCGCTTCCCGACCTTCTTCCCCGAGAAGCGCGACTTCTTCCTCGAGGACGCCTCGCTGTTCGACTTCGGGCCGTTCAAGACCTCGCTGGCCGACGCGCCCGACCTGGTTCCCTACCACAGCCGCACCATCGGCCTGGTGCGCGGCGAGGAGATCCCGATCGACTTCGGCGCCCGCCTCACCGGCAACGCCGGACCGCTCGGGCTGGCCTTCCTCGGCGTCGGCTCCGGCGAAGGCTTCAGCGGCAGCGGCCCGGCGGCGGTGGCGGTGCCCGACGGCGAGCTGGCGGTCTTCCGCCCCACCTTCCGCGCCAGCCGCGAGCTCCAGGTGGGCGGCTTCTTCACCACCGGCGACCCGTCGAGCGAGCAGCACGCCAGCACCGTCGGCGGCGACGCGCGGTTCTTCTCCAACCAGCTCCTCGACGGCTTCTTCGGCGTCAACAGCTGGTTCATGGCCAGCTCGGACGGGGTCACGGACACCAACGACGTCGCCTACGGCGGTCAGGCCTACGTCCAGACCGATGACTGGAACTTCCACCTCGAGGGCATGGCGATCGGCGGTGAGTTTCCCCCCGGCCCGGGGGTTGGGCCCCCGCGGCGGTGCCCCCCCAACACCCGCCGGGGGGGCCGGGGGGCGCCGCGC
>JACNJP010000191.1 GCA_014382465.1 Planctomycetota bacterium | reverse complement strand
CCCGCGGCCGCCGGGGGGGCCGCCGGCGGGCGACGGCCGCGATGTGCTGGCCGGGCTCCAGCCGATCCTGACCGTCGGGGCCGGGGCCGGGAAGGACCTGACGGCCGCGTTCCTGGCCGGGGCCGAGGCGACGCTCGTGCTCGCCCGCCGCCACCGGGTCCGCTACGCCTGGTTCCAGGAGCGCTCGCCGTCCTGCGGGGTCCACCAGACCCACAGCGGGGGTGGGCTGCGCGACGGCCCCGGCCTCACGACCGCCCTCCTTCGGCTCCAGACTCGGGCTACTGGGGGCGAGATCACGGTTTTCGGGGTGTCGGGAGGTCCCGCTGGCGTCCCGGGTCGACCGCTGGCCGGGGGCGAGGAAATGGGAGGTACGACCTCCAGTATCAACTGATGTACGACCCCGCTTTACACTAAGAGCATGGACCTGTTCGAGGAGATCGTGCGGATGCGGGACAGCGGGGTGCCGGCGGCGCTTTGTACGGTGCTGCTTGCCCGGGGGAGCACGCCGGGCAAGGAGACCATGAAGATGCTGGTGAGGGTGGATGGCAGCACCCTCGGGTCGATCGGCGGCGGCTGCGTCGAGGAGGACTGCCGCCAGCTCGGGCTCGAGGTGATCGCCAGCGAGCGTGCCGCAACACGTTCTTTCTCGTTGAATCAAAAGGACTTGCCGGAATCGGGCTTGATCTGCGGCGGGCAGGTGACGGTGCTGGTGGAGCCGGTCGTGCCGCCGACCCTGGTGCTCTTCGGCGGCGGTCACGTGTCGGGCGCTGCGGCGCGGGTGGCGCGGGAGTGCGACTGGCGGGTGGTGGTGTGCGACGAGCGCCAGGAATACGCCGACCCCGCCAAGCACCCGGCCGCCAGCCTCTGCCTCGCCATGAGCTGGAAGGAGGCCGTGGCCCGGCTCGCCCCGGCCGAGCACCACTCGCTGGTGGTGGCCACCCGCGGCCACAAGGACGACCTCGAGGTCCTCAGGGAGCTCGCCGTCCAGGGTTGCCGGCCGCGTTACCTCGGCCTGCTCGGCTCCCGGGCCAAGAAGGCCACCTTGGACCGGGTGCTGGCCGACGAGGGCGTCGCGCCCGATTTCATCGCCCGGATCCGCACCCCGATCGGCCTGCCGATCGGCTCCCAGTCCGCCGGGGAGATCGCGGTCTCGCTGGTCGCTGAGCTGGTCCAGTTGCGCCGGGTCCCGGCCGAAAAGCGTCAGGCGTGCTCGGTAACACCCTGATTCGGTCCCGGCCCCGGACCCTTCGCCGACAAATCGGGTGTCCGGCCCGCCACACTCCGCTAATTTGGGGCCCCGATTCTTCGGCCACGACCCCCGTTTAGGAAGAATGCTGCTCAGCGCCCTCGTCTCGTCCGCCCTGTTCCTGGCCCCGGCCCTGCCCCAGAACGAAGTCGTTCTGGTGGACGGCAAGGTGATCCCGGTCCAGACGATTCGGACCGAGACCT
Source organism: Planctomycetota bacterium (assembly GCA_014382465.1). Taxonomy (GTDB): domain Bacteria; phylum Planctomycetota; class UBA1135; order UBA1135; family UBA1135; genus J029. Next base: position 5,739 of record JACNJP010000191.1, on the reverse strand, counting down.
TCTCGGAGGTCACCTACAAGACCGTCAACGGCGGGGACGGCCGCAAGGACGCTCACCTGGTCCGCGAGGTGGTCCACGACACCGGTTCGGCGACCCTCGACGACTACGTCGCCGCCCTCCAGCTGATGGAGAACGGGGACTTCCTCAACGCCATCCAGTCGTTCCAGATGGTGCTCCAGGACCGCTCGGCCAGCTCGGGCCGCTTCTCCTGGACGGTCCAGCACTGCTGGTACCGGATCATGCTGTGCGCGTCCTCCGACGCCAACTACTCCGGCGTCGTGCAGGCCGCCGACCAGCTGCTGGCGGCGGTGCCGGACACCTTCTTCTACGGCCAGGCCCTGATGATGAAGGCCGACGCCCTGGCCCAGCGCAAGGATGCCGCCGGCGCCGAGCGGGCCTACCGCGACCTGGCTGCCGCCGTCTCCACCAAGGGGCTGCCGGAGCGCTGGGCGCGCGAATCCGAGCTCGGCCTCGTGCTGCTCGACAAGGGGCTGCGGGGCGCCGCCAAGCGGACCAAGCTCGACCAGATCGTGGCCCGGAACGGCCGCGAGTACCCGACCGTGGCTGCCCGGGCCAACGTCGAGATCGGCATCTCCTACCTGGACGAGGAGGACCTCGCGAAGGCCGAGGGCTTCTTCCAGCGGATCCTGGACGAGGGCAACTCCGACAACATGACCGAGGCCTACGCCTGGTTCGGGATCGCCCAGGTCGCCTACAAGCGCGGGCTGGCGTCGGACGACGCCACCGCCAGCCGCAAGTTCTTCTTCGAGGGCGGCCTGAATTTCCTGCGCGTGGCGCTGATGTACCAGGAGGTCATCCAGCTCGTTCCCGAGAGCCTGTGCCAGGGAGCGATCTGCTTCCATCGCATGGGCGACACCGAGAGCAAGACCAAGGCGCTGAAGATCCGCAACCGCCTGACCAAGCGCTTCCCCGGCTCGCCTCAGGCCAAGCGCTGCGAGGAAGAGCTGCGCCGCTAGGCCGCCGCCAGGCGCCGGCGGGTCCCTGACCCGCCTCCCCGGCCGGAGTTATCCACAGCGGTAACCCCGGCCGGTTTTTTTCGTCCGCCTTCCATCGTCGGATCGGATGGAGGGAGGATGGAAGGGCACGAGACGCAGTTAGGGGAGTGGGCCGGGCAGGTCGAGCAGTTCCTGTGCAGCAAGCTGAGCGACCGGGAGCTGTGCCGGGACCTGGCCCAGGAGGCCGCTTACCGGCTGCTCCAGACCGCCAGCCAGGGGCGGCGGATCGCCGATCCGCGGGCCTGGCTGTTCCGCGCCGCCCGCAACCTGGCGGTGGACGCCGTGCGCCGCCGGCTGCCGAGCCCGCTCGGGCTGGAGATCCTCGGCGGCCTGCCGGATCCCCGGAGCTTCCCGGACAGTCCGTCCGAGCCGAGCTGGGACCTCGCCGGGCACGCCATGAGCCGCAGCGAGCTCATCGAGCTGCTGCCGTCGGCGATCGAGCACCTGCCGGACCATTACCGGCGGGCCATCTCCTGCTGCTACCAGGACGGGCTGGCCTGCGAGGCCATGGCGGACCGCGAGGCGATCAGCGGCCACAACGCCAAGATCCGGCTGTTCCGGGCCCGGCGGCGGCTGCGGGAGCTGCTGGTGCTGGAGGTGCGGAGGAATCCCGAGCCCCTGCAGGGAAAGGGCGAGTAACCGCCGCCGGGGGCGGCCGTCTTCCTGCTGCGGCTGCGCGATTCCCGATGAACCCGAACCAAGAAAGATCATGCTCGTGAGCTTGCTGTTGACTGCCATGGCCCTGCCGCAAGGGCCCGCCGAGATCCCGAAGCTGGCCACCGCCCAGGCCCAGCTCGACCAGGCCAAGGAGGTGAAGAAGGAGAGCCGCGGCACCAAGGGCGCGGCGAGGGTGGCGGCGCTCGACCGGGCTTGCGACGCCTTCGGAGCGGTGGTGGAGCACTGGCCCGAGAGCGGTCGGATCACCGGGGAGGCCGCCTTCCGCCAAGGGGAGATCCACCGCACCCTGGGGCGCCCGGGGCCGGCCGCCGGCGCCTTCCTGATCGCCGTGGAGCAGGGGGACGGGACCGCCTTCGCCGCCCGCGGCCAGCTGGAGATCGGACACCTCCACCGGCGCGCCTCCGAATTCCCGCAGGCTCTCAAGGCCTACTCGGCGGTGTTGGGGCGGAAGGACGCCGACCTTCGCTACCGCAACGACTCCTATGAGTGGATCGGTAAGGTCCAAACCGAGCTCGAGGAGTGGGACCAGGCGGCCGCCGCCTTCCGCAGCTGGGGGGACAACGCCGAGGGTCCCGAGGAGCTGGTGAAGGCCGCCGACCACGAGGCCCTGGCCCTGCTGGGCGCGGGCAAGCTGGCGGCCGCCAAGGCGCGGGTCGTGGAGGTCCAGGCGCAGGTTGAGGACCTCGCCGGCGAACCCAGCAAGGAGGCGGGCAAGCTGCGAAAGGCGCTCGACCGGATGAAGGCCCCGGCGGCGATCTCGGCGGCCGAGAAGCAGGCCGCCGCCCTCGCGACGGGGGATCCTGCTTAGGCTTCGGCGACCACGACCGCCGCTGCGCCATGGTCGGTGTGGGTGATCGAGACCCTCAGGCTGCGGACGCCGCGCTCCCGCGCGCGCTCCGCAGCCGCTCCGTGCAGCTCCAGCCGCGGCCGTCCGGCGTCGTCCTTGAGCAGCTCGAAGTCGCGGAAGCCGACGCCGTCCTGGCCGAAGCCGGAGCCGATGGCCTTCATGGCCGCCTCCTTGGCGGCGAAGCGGGCGGCGTAGTGCGGCGCCGGGTCCTTGCGGCTGCCGCAGTAGGCCTGTTCGGCCGGCGTGTAGACCTTGTCGAGGAAGGCCTGGCCGCCGCGCTCGATGCTGGCGCGGAGCCGGTCGACGTCCACAAGGTCGATGCCGACGGCGGGAATTCCGGCGGGGAGCACGGCTGGAGAATAGCGTCAGCGCTCCTCCGGTCGCCGATGATTGCGCCGGCCGCTCCAAGGCGGAATCATGGTCCTCCCGACTGATGCCTCGCACCCTCCTCGAAGCCCTGAATCCCGCCCAGGAGAGCGCCGTCGAACACGGCGAGGGGCCGCTGCTGATCCTGGCGGGCGCCGGCACGGGCAAGACCCGGACCATCACCCGGCGGGTGGCCTACCTGGTCCAGGCGCGCGGGGTGCCGGCCTCCCGGATCCTCGCCATCACCTTCACCAACAAGGCGGCGCGGGAGATGCGCTCGCGGATCCGGGAGTGGGTGCCGGACACCGGCATGTGGGTCGGCACCTTCCACGCCACCTGTGCCCGCATGCTGCGGATGGACCCGGAGCCGATCGGCCGCAGCCGCGACTTCACCATCCAGGACGAGGACGACCGCAAGCGGCTGATCCGATCGATCATCAAGGACCTGGGCTGGGACCCGACGGTCTTCAAGCCGCGGCCGATGCAGACCATGATCTCGAGCTGGAAGCGGCGGCGCATGGAGCCGGCGGCGGCGGCCGAGGAGGCGGCCCTCTACGGCATGAAGGAGGAGCGCGCCGCGGTGGTCTACGAGCGCTACCAGCGCCAGCTCGCCAAGCAGGACGCGCTCGACTTCGACGACCTGCTCGGCAAGGGGCTCGAGCTGGTGAACCTGGACGCCCAGGGCGCGCGGCGCTGGACCCGGCGCTTCGACCACGTGCTGGTCGACGAGTACCAGGACACCAACGAGATCCAGTACTTGCTGGTGAAGGCGCTGGCGGCCGAGCACCTCAACCTGGCGGTCTGCGGCGACCCGGACCAGTCGATCTACCGCTGGCGCGGCGCCGACATCCAGAACATCCTCGACTTCGAGCACGACTTCCCGGGGACCGAGGTGGTGCGGCTGGAGCAGAACTACCGCTCGGTGCGCAACGTCCTCAAGGCCGCCCAGGCGGTGATCCGCCACAACCGCTCGCGCAAGGAGAAGGACCTGGTCACCGAGCGCGAGGACGGGCCGCCGCTGACGGTGCAGGACAGCCCCGACGAGGAGATGGAGGCCCTCACGGTCGCCCAGAAGGTGCGCGAGTGGGTGCGCGCCGGTACGCCGCAGAAGGAGATCGCGGTCTTCTACCGCACCAACGCCTGCTCGCGGCCGCTGGAGGGCGCCTTCACCCGGTTGCAGCTCCCGTACCAGGTGGTCGGCGGCCTCAGCTTCTTCGAGCGGCGCGAGATCAAGGACCTGCTGGCTTACGGCCGCATGCTGGTCAACCCGCGCGACGACGTCGCCGTCGAGCGGATCCTGAACGTGCCGCCGCGGGCGATCGGAAAGACCACGATCGAGCGGCTGCGCGCCTACGCCGGCGAATTCGACGAGGGCCTGCTGCCGGTGATGCGGCGGTCGGAGGTGCGCGAGGCGTTAGGGGCCCGGGCCAAGAAGGCCATCAACGGCTTCCTGGCGCTCTACGTCAACCTGTCCGACCGCAGCGCCAAGGCCGAGGACGCGCTGCGGGCCACCATCGACCGCACCGGTTACCGGCGCTACGCCGAGGCGCTCGGCGACACCGAGGACGTCGACCGGCTGGAGAACATCGACGAGCTGCTGGCCTTCGCCTCCGAGTACGACGAGCGCAGCGACGGCGGCCTGCGCGGCTTCCTGGAGGAGGTGGCGCTGCTCACCGACCACGACCGCTGGGAGGAGGGCGCCCAGCGGGTGTCGCTGATGACGGTGCACACCGCCAAGGGCCTGGAATTCGACCGCGTGGCGGTGGTCGGGCTCGAGGAGGGGTTGTTCCCGCACGTGCGCGCGCTGGAGGACCCGGACGGGCTCGAGGAGGAGCGGCGGCTGTTCTACGTCGCCCTGACGCGCGCCCGCGAGGAGCTGTTCCTGTCCCACTCGCGGCTGCGCTTCCGCACCGGCGCGCCCGGGCCGCAGACCGGGTCGCGCTTCCTCGACGAGATCCCCGAGATGCTGCTGGCCGGCGAGTCCGAGGAGGACGTCCTCCCGGAGCAGACGGTCGAGGAGGGCGGCAGCTCCGACTTCGCCGCCGAGGACTGGGTCCAGCACCGCAGCTTCGGCGTCGGCCGGGTCGAGAAGGTGATCGGCAGCGGCATCAACCAGCGGGTGGTCGTACGCTTCGAGGAGGAGGACGACGCGCGCCACCTGCTGGTGGCCTACGCCCCCTTGGAGAAGCTGGAATGAACCGACTCGCCGAGCTGCTGCGCGAGGCCCTGATCACCTGCTGCGGCCTGGGCCACGCGCCGGTCGCGTCCGGCACCTTCGGCACCCTCGGCGGCGTGGCCCTGGCCGGGCTGGCGGGTGCCTTGTGGCCGGAGCACTACCTGGCGATCGTGCTCGGCCTGGCGGTCGCGCTGCTGCTGCTCGGCGCGCCGCTGGGCGGCTGGGCGGAGCGCAAGTGGGCCAGGAAGGACCCGGGGCAGTACGTGCTCGACGAGGTCGTCGGCTACCTGGTGACGGTGGCCTGGCCGGTGTTCCCGGGGTGGACCCACCTCGGGCTGGGCTTCCTGCTGTTCCGGATCGCCGACATCGTGAAGCCGCCGCCGGCGCGCCGCCTGGAGCGGGTCCCGGGCGGCTGGGGTATCCTGCTCGACGATGTGGCCGCCGGCGTCTGGGCGCTGCTGGCGCTGATCCTGCTGCGCAACGTCTTCCCCGATCTCCTGGGTCCCGCTTGAGCCAACCGACCGAGAGCTTCGAGACCGCCGCGGCCCGGCGCAAGGCCGGCCGCGGGATCGCCAGCCGCTTCACCCTCGGCCTCGGCCTGGTGGCGCTGCTGTTCGCGGCGCCCGCCACGCTGCTGCTGATCGACGGCGTCCGCG
>JACNJP010000148.1 GCA_014382465.1 Planctomycetota bacterium | reverse complement strand
GCAGAGAACGGGCGGGAGCCGCCGCCCCCCCGCCGGTGGGGGCCGGCGACGACGCCGCCGTCCAGGGTGCCGTCGAGGTCGTAGGCGTTGCCGAGGGTGACGGTGATCATCCCGACCCTCAGGGCGGAGGGCCAGCCGAGCGGCGGCGGCGGCACCCCCAGCTCAGGAGCACGGAACAGCGTCAGGCCGAACTCCTTGTCCTGGGCCACCGGCCGGGCGAGGAACACCTCGCCGTCGAAGCGGGTGACCCGCACCGGGTCGTCGGTGCCGTGGGTCAGGCCGGGCGCGACGAACACGCCATCGCGGTCGAGGACCACCCCCGAGACCATCAGGTGGTGGATCTCGGGCTCGCCGTCCTCGTCCAGGCCCAGCGGGATCGACAGGGCGACCTTCACCAGGGCGGGCCGGAGATCGCGGTAGAGGGTGATCATCTCCCGCTCCAGGGAGCCCAGGGCGCTGCCCGGCGTCATCCTCAGCACCGCGGAGGACTGGAGCTGGACCGCCGGCGGGCCGGACTCGCCGCCGGCCTCCTGGGCCGGTTCGGCCTGCAGGACGGTCAGCAGCAACGAGGCCAGGAAGAAGGCCATCGGGGGGTCAGAACTCGCGGACCCGGAGCCCGACGGGGCTGGCGACCAGGCCGCCGTCCAGTCCGGTGGGCTGCCGGAAGCCGGCGTTCTCGCGCAGGAAGCGCTCGAGTTCGCCGGCCGGCACCTGCTGGAGGACCTCGGCCGCCTCATCCAAGAGCGGCGTGCGGACGAGATCCGGAGCCGCGGCGTCGGCGCCGACGGCCACCTCGGACCGCGGTCCCGGCTCGCCGACCCCGGACGGGCGGTCCGGAGCAGGAACCCAGGGAGGCAGGAAGGCCAGCGCCAGGACGGCGGCGGCGGCGCTGTAGATCCAGGGGCTCCGGTACCAGCGGCGGCGCAGCCGGCGGGTGGCGTCGACCGCATCCAGGCGCGAGTCGAGGGCCTCCCAGAGGCCGTGGTGCAACAGCGGCTCCCGCACCGAGGAGACCACCTGCCGGAGCTCGGAGTAGGCCTCGAGCTCACCGGAGCAGCTTGAGCAACCGACCAGGTGAAGCTCGAGGTCGGCGGCCTGGTCGGCGAGCAGGTCCCCGCCGGCATGCAGCGGGAGCAGGCGGACGGCGGCGCGGCAGTTCACAGCTCCAGGTCCCCCTCTTCCTTGCCGAGCAGGCGCTCCCAGTGCTGCCGGAACAGCTTCCGGGCGTGGTGCAGCCGCCAGCGGACGGTGCCCGCGCTGATGCCGACCCGGCCGGCGATCTCGCCGCAGGACAGGCCCTCGATGTCGCGCAGGGAGAGGACTTCTCGGAACTTGGCCGGCAGGTCCTGGAGCACACGGTGGACCGCGGCCTTGCGCTCGGCGACCGAAGCCTCGGCCGCGGGTCCGCGAGCCAGGCCGTCCCAGTCCCCGACCAGTTCGGCGACGGCGCCCGGCGTGCCGGAGGCCTGCCGCCTCAGCCGGTCGACGGCCAGGTTGCGCAGGATGCGGTAGAACCAGCTGCTGAACCGGCGCTTGACGTCGAAGCGTTCGCGGTGGGCGTAGACCTTGAGGAAGGCCTCCTGGGCGATCTCACGGGCGGTCTCGAGATTGCCGACCACGGCGCGGGCGGTGTGGACCGCGCGATCCTCGTAGCGCTGGACCAGGATGAGGAAGGCGGTCTTCTCGCCGTCACAGGCCAGGGCGAGCAGCTCCTCGTCCCGGAGCTGTTCCAGGCCCGAGGCCCGGTCTTGGCTCGGAGCTTGGTGGTGGACCAGTCGGAGGGCGGGGTGACCCATGAGATTCCTTCCCGTTACGGCTTCCCGCTGCCCCTCGTTGGCCGGATTCGGGGTCTCGGTCACGGCTCCCGGGTGGCTCGCGCCGGCGGTTCGGCCAGGCCGGCGAGGCGATCGGGGGCCTCCGCGCCGGGCTCAGGGACCTCCGAGTCGTCCTCGTGCCCGGTCTGGGCCGGATTGAGGGCCGTCTCCAGGCAGGCGATGGAAGCGGCCACGTAGCGGAATTTCCGGCGCCGCTGCTTCACCAGCTCGTCCGGGGTCAGCTGCTGGAGCTCCCGGACCCAGGCCAGGATCTGCTCCTTCAGGGCTCGCAGGGCGGCGGCGGGATCGCGGTGGGCGCCCCCGACCGGCTCGGGGACGACCTTGTCGATGATCCCCAGCCGCAGGAGCGGCGCGGCCGTGAGCTGCAAGGCCTCGGCCGCCTCCTCGCGGCCCTCGGCGCTGTGCCACAGGATCGAGGCGCAGCCCTCGGGGGAGATGACGCTGTACCAGGAGTTCTCGAGCATGCCGACCCGGTCGGCGACGGCGATCCCCAGGGCGCCGCCGGAGCCGCCCTCGCCGAGCACGATCGCGATCACCGGCACCCGGATGCCGAACATCTCATGGATGTTCTCGGCGATCGCCCGCGCCTGCCCGCGCTCCTCGGCGCCGACGCCGGGGTAGGCACCCGGAGTGTTCACCAGGCACACCACCGGCAGGCCCATGCGGGCGGCGAGGCGCATCTTGCGCAGCGCCTTGCGATAGCCTTCGGGGTGGGCCGAGCCGAAGTTGCAGGCCATGCGGCTCTTGGTGTCGCGGCCCTTGCGGTGGCCGACCAGCATCACTCGGACGCCGTCCAGGGTGGCGAGGCCGGTGACCATGGCCTGGTCGTCGGCGAAGTAGCCGTCGCCGTGGAGCTCGACCCAGTCCTCGCAGCAGGACTCGATGAAGTCGCTCACCAGGGGGCGCATCGGGTGGCGGGCGACCTGGACCCGGTCCCAGGGGCTGAGGTCGCCGTAGATCTCCTCGGTCAGCCGCCGCAGCCGCTCGCGGTAGAACTCGACCTCCTCGCTGAGGTCCTGACTGGTCAGGGCGGCGAGCTCCTCCAGCTCCAGGAGGCGCGCCCGAACGTCCTCGATCGGCTTCTCGAAGGGAAGCACCTGCAGGGTGTCCTGGGCGGAGTTCTTCTTGCTCTTGGCCATGATCGGGCCGGGGCGGCTGTCAAGCCGCCCGCGGAAACCTTAGGATAACCCGCTCAAGAGGCCGGAAAGCAAGGGAAATGACCAAGGGAGCCTGGCGAGTCGAGTTGGAATTGTCCCCTGAGCGGAGCGATCCGGTCGGGGAAGCGGCTCTGAAGGCGCTGGAACACCGGGGCCTGACGGTCGCCGGCGCCGTGCGCTCGGCCCGCGCCTACCTGCTCCCCGGGGATCTCGGGCGGGCCCAGGTGGAGGAGGCCAGCCGGCGGCTGTTCGCCGACCCGGTCACCGAGGTGGTCCGGATCCTGGCGCCAGGCGAGCTCCCGGCGGAGGCGGCGGCGATGGTCGTGATCCGGAGGCTGCCGGGGGTGGCCGACCCCGAGGGCCAGTCCGCCGGCCGGGCCCTGCGCTTGCTCGGCGTCGAGCTGGCGGAGTCCGAAGCGGTGGAGTCCTATCGCGCCTTCCGGGTCGAGGGCGGCGTGGACACCGCTCTCCTGGTGGAGGCCAGCAGCCGGGCCCTGGCCAACCCCGTGATCGAGAAGGTCAGCGCCGGGACCGAGGTCCAGGCCATGCACCCCCACCCCACCGCCCGGCCGGGCGTTCGCGTCGAGGTCCCGCTGCTCGACGCCGGCGGTCCGCGGCTGACCGAGATCTCCGCCGGCATGAGCCTGGCGCTGTCGGTCGAGGAGATGGGCTCGATCCAGGCCTTCTTCCGCGGCGAGGGCCGGGAGCCCACCGACGTCGAATTGGAGACCCTGGCCCAGACCTGGTCCGAGCACTGCAAGCACAAGACCCTGACCGGTCCGGTGCGGCTGGTGGTGCGGGACGAGGCCGGCCGGACCGTGGCCGAGCGCGAGTACCGCAACCTGCTCAAGCAGACGGTCTTCGAGGCCACCCAGCGGCTGTCTCCGGACTGGTGCTGGAGCGTCTTCGTCGACAACGCCGGGGTGGTCGCGCTGACCGAGGACATCGGCGTCGCCATCAAGGTCGAGACCCACAACCACCCGAGCGCCCTGGACCCCTACGGCGGCGCCGGCACCGGCATCGGCGGGGTCATCCGGGACATCCTCGGCACCGGCCTCGGCGCCCGCCCCTTCGCCGCCACCGACGTCTTCTGCGTCGGCACCAGCGAGATGGCCGCTGAGGACGTGCCGCCGGGCACGATGCACCCCGACCGGATCCTCGCCGGGGTCATCGCCGGGGTGCGCGACTACGGCAACCGCATGGGCATCCCGACCGTCTGCGGCACCGTCATCCGCCATCCCGGCTACGTCGCCAACCCGCTGGTCTTCGCCGGCTGCGTCGGCGAGATCCCGCGCGACTGCGTCGCCAAGGCGGCCCGGCCGGGCGACGCCATCGTCTCGATCGGCGGCCGCACCGGCCGCGACGGCATCCACGGCGCGACCTTCTCCTCCGAGGCCCTGCACGAGGAGTCCGAGACCGTCGACGCCGCCGCGGTCCAGATCGGCGACCCGATCACCGAGAAGAAGGTCCTGGACGTGATGATGCTGGCGCGCGACCGGCGCCTCTACTCGGCCGTCACCGACTGCGGCGCCGGCGGCTTCTCCAGCGCGGTCGGCGAGATGGGCGAGCACTGCGGCGCCGAGGTCGAGCTCTCGACCGCGCCGCTGAAGTACCCCGGCCTCGCCTACTGGGAAATCTGGATCTCCGAGGCGCAGGAGCGGATGGTGTTCGCGGTGCCGCCCGAGACCGAGGAGGCCTTCCTCGGCCTCTGCGCCAGCCACGAGGTCGAGGCCACCGTGCTCGGCCGCTTCACTGGCACCGGCCGGCTGGTGCTGCGGTGGCACGGCGAGCTGGTCGGCGACATGCCGATGGACTTCCTGCACGGCGGCGTGCCGCAACCGCTGCGCCAGGCCGAGCTGGTGCAGCGCGACCTGCCCGAGACCGCCTGGCCGTCCGAGGCGGACCCCGCGGCCTTGCTGCTGGCGGCCCTGGCCCACCCCTCGATCGCCAGCAAGGAGTGGGTGGTGCGCCAATACGACCACGAGGTCCAGGGCGGCACGGTCGTCAAGCCGTACCAGGGCCCCCGTGGCCGCGGCCCCGGCGACGGAACCGTCCTCAAGCCGCGCCTCGACCTCGACGCCGGCGTCGCCATCGGCTGCGGCATCGCCCCGCGAATCGCCGAGCTCGACTCCTGGGCCGGCGCCGCCATGGCCATCGACGAGGCGGTGCGCAACGTCGTCGCCGCCGGCGGCAACCCGCACCGCGTCGCCCTGCTCGACAACTTCTGCTGGGGCGACTGCCGCAAGCCGGACCGCTTCGGCACCCTGGTGGTGGCCGCCGAAGCCTGCCGCGACGTGGCCCTGGCCTACGGCGCGCCCTTCATCAGCGGCAAGGACTCCCTCAACAACGAGTACCGCGTCGGCGACCGGGAGCGCCCGATCCCGCCGACGCTGCTGTGCACCGCGATCGCGCCGATGGCCGACACGGCGCTGGCCACCACCACGCCGCTCAAGCGGGCCGGCGACCTGCTGGTGCTGGTGGGGCGGACACGGGCCGCCGCCGGCGGCGCCTCGGTGGCCTCCGACCTGCTCGGCCTGCGCGACTCGCTGCCGCCGCGCCCCGACCTCGAGGGCGCGCCGGCGATCTTCGACGCCGTCCACCGCTGCATCGAGGACCGGCTCGCGGTCTCCTGCCACGACCTTTCTGAGGGCGGCCTGGCCGTCGCCCTGGCCGAGATGGCGATCGGCTCGGACGGCCTCGGCGCCCGGCTCGACCTGGCCCTGGTGCCGGCCGACCCTGGTGACTGCGCCCTCGGCCGCCTGTTCGCCGAGACCCCCACCCGCTTCCTGCTCGAGGTGGCCCCCGAGCGGCTCGAGCGGCTGGCCGCCCAGCTCCGGACCCTCCCCTGGGCGGCGGTCGGCGAGGTCACCGCCGACGCCGGCCTCGAATTCCTGGACAGCGGCGACCCGGCCTTCCGCCTGGACGTCGAGGACCTCGCCCGCGCCAACGGAGCCCGCCGATGAAACCCCGCGTCCTGCAACTGTTCGCCGCCGGCGTCAACTGCGACCGAGAGCTCTCGCACGCCTTCGCGCTGGCCGGGGCCGAGGTCGAGCAGATCCACGTCCGCGAGCTGATGCGGAGGCCGGAGCGGATCCGGGACTGCGACCTGTTCTCGGTGCCCGGCGGCTTCACCTACGGCGACGACCTCGGCGCCGGCACGATCCTCGGCACCGAGATCGAGTGCTTCCTCGGCGAGGAGCTCCGCGGCCTCCACCAGCGCGGCGGCACGATCTTCGGCGTCTGCAACGGCTTCCAGGCGCTGGTGAAGTGCGGTCTGCTGCCGGGCCTCGAGGGCGTCCGGGCCTCCCTGACCTGGAACCGGACCCACCGCTTCGAGTGCCGGTGGGTGCGGCTGCGGGTCGAAGCCGGGCTCGGCCACGTCCTGCCGGCCGGTTCGATCCTGCCCGCGGCCGCCGCCCACGCCGAAGGACGGCTGGTGCTCGGCTCCCCCGCCCGGGATCTGGCCCTGCTGGAGCAGGCCGGCCTGGTGGCCTTCCGTTACGCCGACGCCGCCGGCGCCGCGACCTCCGAGTACCCGGCCTGCCCCAACGGCAGCGAGGGCGCGATCGCCGGCCTGGTGGACGCCAGCGGCCGGATCCTCGGCCTCATGCCCCACCCGGAGCGGAACCTCGGCCCGGGCAGCCTGCCCGACCGCGGCGCCGGCGCCTGGGGCGACGGCAGCGAGGGCATCGCGTTCTTCCGAGGCATGCTGGCGCCCTACCTGGCGGCCAGCGCGGTCTAGGATTCTGCTCTTCAGTCCGGCCGCGGCTCGGGCCGATGAAGGAGGATGAAATCCGCCCGCCGACGGCTGGTCCAGGACATCCGTGCCCTGGAGAGACGACTTCGGCGGGACTGGTCGAAGGAGGCTCCGCCGCTGTCGGAGGAGCTTCGGGTCTACCGCCAGAGCTGGCTGAGCACCCTCTCGGGGCCGACCCGGGCGGCGTCGGCCTTGGAGCTGAACCTGGCCCTCGAGACCGGCGACCCGCTCCTGGTGGGCGATTACCACGCCCTGCGCCGCGCCCGCAGCGGGCTCCGCAACCTGGTGAAGGAGCTGCCGCGCGACCGGCTGCCGGGCCTGCTGCTCGAGCTCCTCCCCCACGACATCACGGTGCGGGCCAAGGACGCGATCCAGCGCACCGACCTGCGGCTGGTCGACGGCCGCCCGGTGGCCGAAGCCTACGGGCCGAGCCTGAGGCTG
>JACNJP010000379.1 GCA_014382465.1 Planctomycetota bacterium | reverse complement strand
TCCTTCCTGGCCAACCCGCGCTACGCGCCGTTGCTCGAGAAGACCCGCGCCGCCTACCAGGAGGCCCTCGACCGCTTCCGCTCGCTCGGCCGGGAGCTGTTCGGCGGCTGATCGCCGCCTGCTCCGCCCTCAGTCGACGCGCCCCTCGGCGGTCGATTCGACCCGCACCGGGCTGCCGTCGCCGACCGCGCTGCTCCAGTCCAGGCTCGGGCGCTGCAGGCTGCCGAGCACCGGCACGCGCAGGAGCTCTCCGGCGCGCGGTGCGGCCGAAGGACGGCTGCGGGCCACCTCCGGCGTCACCGGCAGCCGCCACTCGAGATCCAGCCGACCGTCCAGGCCGACCGCGCCGTGGAAGGTGGTCTCGAGGTCGCCGATCCGGACCGCCCACGGCTCGGCGTAGCGCAGCGAGCCGCCGGCCACGGTGAAGCGCAGCGGGGCCAGGCCGAGCGAGGCCTGCTCCCCGGCGCCAGCGGCGTCCATCATCTCCAGCAGGAAGGGGGAGCCGCTCAACGAGGAGGGCGCCAGGCTCAGCTTGCCGCGGCCGCGCAAGGGCGCGAGCGGGGCCTCGGCGTCGTGGAGCTCCGCCAGCGGGGCGGGATAGGCGAGCTCGAGCTCGAGGTCCATCGTGCCCGGCAGATCGGCGGCGCCCGAACGCCCGGCGAACATCGGGTGGACGTAGCGGAGCAGCGGGCCGAGCCCGTCCGCGGTCTCCAAGCCGGTCACCGCGAGCCGCAGGACGTTGGCCGGATCGCGGCCGGGCTCCTCGGAGACCGCCGCCTGCTCCAGGACCCCGGCGAGGCTGAGCGAGCGGGTCTGGAACTCGACCGAGCGCAGCTGGTCGACCTCCAGGTCGGCCTCGAGCCGCAGCGCTTGGCCGCGCGGCTTGCGCAGGCTGAGCCGGCCGTCGGCGAGGCCGGCCAGGCCCTCCCAGGCCGGGTCCGGCTCGAACCACCCAGCCAGGGCCGAGAGGTCGAGCCGCTCCAGGACCAGCTCCAGGTCGGCCTGCAGCGTGTCGGCGTCGAGGTGCCGGCCGTCGGAGAGCACGAACTGGCCGTCGAGCTTCAGCGAGCCGGTGCTGCCCTGCTCGTCCCGCGTGGCCAGCAGGGCGCTCACCAGGGCCGGCTGGTCCAGGCCGTCCACCACCATGCCGAGCTTGAGATCGAGCACGCTCAGGTGCCCGGCGCGGTCGTGCACGACCAGCCGGCTGTCGCGCACCTCGACGGTGCCGCGGACCCGCGGCATGCGGTCGAAGTGGATCCGGCCGCGGCCGATCGGGGCGCCGCGGTGGGCGCGGCCGACGTCGGCCGGATCCAGGCGCAGCTCGGCGCCGCGCTCGGGCCAGAGGTGGATCTCGACCCCTTCGATCAGCAGGGAACCGTCGAAGTTGCCGCCGATCAGGCCGAGCACGCTGGTCTCGGCCCAGGCCTGCTTGGCCAGCAGCAGGGGCTCGCCGTCCGGGCCCGACAGGCGCAGCCCGGCGATGCCGATCCGGCCGAAAGGGTTGAGGCTCAGCTCGCCGACCTGGAGGTGGCCGTCGAGGTCGCGGTTGATCTCCTCGACGATCCGGGCACGGACCAGCGGGGCGGCGGCCATCGGGCCGAAGACCAGCACCATTCCGAAGGCGAGGACGCCGATCAGGACCTTCCAGCGCCGGCGCCGCCGGGGCGGCAGGGCTTCGGGAGGAGGGGCACCGGACATGAAGGCACCTTATTGGGATTCGGGGCCCGGCGCTTGCGTTCGTCCCCCCTTCTTGGCCAACGAGCCGTAACCTGTGACGTAGCTCACGCCGACCACCACCACTTCCCCGAGACCCGACCCGATCCATGTCATCCTCGCGCCTTTTGCTCCTCGCCGGCCTGCTCGCCGGCTTCCCCCTGCTCGCCCCCGCGGCCGCCGCCCAGGAGGGCGCCCCCTCCATGGACCAGGCCACCGCGGCCATGCAGAGCGGGCAATTCGAGGTGGCCGCCGCCTCCTTCCGCAAGATCCTCGAGGCGCAGCCGGAGAACGGCATCGCCTGGTTCAACCTGGGCTACTCGCTGCACGCCCTCGGCCAGTTGGACGAAGCCCACGACTGCCACATCAAGGCCCAGGACACGCCGCAGGTCCGGCCGATCGCCATCTACAACCACGCCTGCATCCACTCGCTGTGGGGCGAGACCGACAGCGCCATCAAGCTGCTCAACGACGCGGTCGCCGAAGGCTTCAACCAGCCGCAGCAGCTCCGCACCGACAGCGACATGGACAACATCCGCAAGGATGCGCGCTTCGTCGCCCTGCTGAAAAAGATGGAGGCCGACGCCGCCAAGACCGCCGTCCCGGCGCCGCCGAAGCCGCCCGCGCCGCCGGCCAAGCCCGCCGCTCCCACCAAGCCCGCTCCTCCGGCCAAGCCGGCCAAGCCTGCGACGCCCGCGCTTCCGGCGGTCCCCGCCAAGCCGGTCAAGCCGGCGCCGGCGCCGGCCAAGGCCGCGCCAGCGGCTGCGGCTGCGGCCGAAAAGGCCTTCGACTTCTACCCGGGCGAGTGGGACGTGGTCGCCGACGGCGAGGTCGTCTCGCACCTCGTCGTCCGGCGGCTGCTGGACGGCGCCGCCTTCGAGGCCACCTCGGAGAACTCGGTCGGCCTCTACCGCTGGGACGCCAAGTCCAAGAACTGGAAGCAAACCTGGGTCGGCCGCGACGGCCTGTCGGCCGAGCTGGTGGGCGGCCCGCAGCACGGCCGCATCGTCATGCGGATGAAGGGCTCCTTCGACGAGGAGGGCACCCTCGGCCGCTCGGTGTTCTCGAACATCGGCAAGGACGGCTTCGACTACGGCTGGGAGACCTCGAGCGACCAAGGCAAGACCTGGACCACGCCGGAGCCGCTGCGCTTCCAGCGCACCGGCGCCAAGGCCTCGAAGGCCGCCACCGGCCACGCCGCGCCGGCCGCCGCCCACAAGGCCGCCCCGCTGCCCGCGGCCAAGGCCTACGACTTCAAGCTCGGGAGCTGGAAGATCGCCGGCCAGGTGAAGGCGGCCGACGGCAGCTCCATCCCCTGCACCGGCAAGGCCCACGCGGTGCGCAAGGACGACGGGTCCATCCTCGAGAAGATCGCCATCTCGGTCGAGAACGGCCCGAACTACCTCGGCAGCACTCTGCGCCGCTACGACGCCGGCAGCGGCCGGTGGCTGGTGACCTGGACCCAGACCGAGCCCGATCGGTCGACCCTGGAGTTGGTCGGCAAGCTGAAGGACGGCCTGATGGTCGAGTACGGCGGTGACAGCGAGGACGCCACCGGCGCCTTCTCCAACCGCGTCACCTTCACCGAGGTCCGCCACGGCAGCTACTCGGCCCGCCAGGACCGGCTCTACGACGACGGCCGCTTCGAGGTCGGCGTCTGGACCTACACCGCGACGCGGGTCGACTAGTTCGCCTCGCCTGCGTCGGCGTAGCCCAGCTCTTCCGCCCGGAAGCGCTGGGCTTCGTCGCTCTCGGCCCCGCGCTGGTGCTGGTCGCGCTGGAGCTCGGCCCGCACCGCCCGCGGCCAGGCCTCCGGCGCCGCGCCGATGAGGTTCCTGACCTCGCCGGGGTCCGCCCCGAGCTCGAAGAAGCCGGTGGCGACGAAGGGGTCGGGGCCGGCGAAGCTCCAGTCGCCGATCCACTTCTCGGCGCCCAGCCGCAGGCTGAAGCGCTCGTCATCAGCGGCCAGGTGCTGCCGCGCACCAGCCGGCGCGAATCCGCCGCCGCGCACCAGCGCCCGTCCTCGCAGACCCTCCGGCACCGCCAGCCCGGACAGGCTCAGCAGGGTCGGCACGACGTCGATGAGCTGGGCGTCGCCGGAGAGCTGCGCCCCGGCCGGCACGCCCGGGCCGGTCAGGATGAAGGGCACCCGCAGCAGCTCCTCGTAGAGGGAATTGCCGTGCTTCATCAGGCCGTGCTCGCCGAAGTGCTCGCCGTGATCGCCGGTGAGCAGCACGATGGTCGGCCGGCCGCCCCGCTCCAGCAGCGCCAGGATCTCGCCGACCTTGCGGTCGACGAAGGCGACCTCCTCCAGGTAGGCCTGGTGCAGGTGGCGGACCGGCGCGGCGGCGGCGGCGGCGCGCGCCGGATCGCCCGAGCGCAGGTCCTCCTCGAGGGCGATGGCGGCGAAGCCGCTGATGCCGTGCGCCGGGTCGACCGCCAGGCGCCCGGGCAGCGGCGGCAGCCCGGCGGTCAGGCTGCCGGCGAAGGGGGCGACGGTGCCGTACGGATCGTGCGGATCCATGTAGTGGAGGAAGAAGAAGAACGGCCGCGGATCCGCCAGCAGCGGCTCCAGCAGCCCGACGGCGAGCCGGTTGGTCCGCTCGCCGCGGCCCCGCTCCGGGAGGCCGTTGCCGGCGCGGTAGGCGCGGAACAGGGCGAAGGAGACCACCCGCTCGTAGCGGTGGTGGTTCAGGACCAGGCCGAGCCAGCTGCGGCCCTCCAGCCGGCCGAGGAAGCGGCGGATCGGACCGAGCCGCGGCACGTCGGAGTCGTCGTAGACCTCGAAGCCGTCGCCGAAGCCGATGTCGCGCGCCAGCAGGCCGTTGGCGATCACCGCCGCGGTCCGGTAGCCGGCGGCGTGGAAGCGCTCGGAGAGGAATTCGAGTCGCCCGGCCGGCACGCGGTCGAAATTGCCGCGCACGCCGTGCTCGAGGCTGTCGAGGCCGGTCAGCATGCTGAGGTGTCCGGGCAGCGTCAGGCCGCTACTCGACAGCGCGAAGGGGGCCGAGGTGCCTTCGCGGCGCAGGCGGTCGAAGGTCGGCAGCTCGTAACCGGGCGGCCGCGGGCCGGCGAGGGCGTCGGCGCGCAGGGTGTCGATCGAGATCAGGAGGACGTCCGGGCCCTGCGGGGCGGCGCCGCTCCGCTCTGGGAAGCCGCGGTCCACCGGCGCCGGCCCCTGCCGCCAGCCGGACCAGAGGCCGGCGGCCGCCAGCAGCAGCCACAACACCGGCAGCAGCCGGGCCGGGCGGGCGGCGGGGACCGGGCCTCGGAGGGCCAGCAGGGCGGTGGCGCCGGCGATCCAGGCGGCCGCGGCGCAGCCGCCCATCGGCGCGCCCAGGCCGGTCAGGAGCGGCGCCAGGCGGCAGGCGAGGCGCGCAAGGAGGGGTCCAACGCAGCGGTCCGGGCCGGGCCGCGGTGGAGGGGGGAGCAGGACTACCGCCAGCGGCGCCGCGCCCATGCCTGCGCCCAGCCAGGTGATGACGAAGGCCCGAGGCAGATCGCCGGCTCCGAAGCCCGACCAGGCTCCGGCGAGCGCACCCAGTCCAGAGCCCGCCGCCAGCCACCAGCAGGCCCGCAGGAAGGACGTCCTCATGCCGGGATCCTATCCCTGAGCGGGCCGGCGCAGCCAGGAAGCGTTATGGTCTGCCGCCCGCTGGCGCTCCTGCAGATGCGCTCCCCGATGACGACCCCGTCCGCCTCCCCTCGCCCGCTGCGCTCCCTGCTGCGCCTGTTCCGGCGGCTCGCCGAGGAGATCGGCAAGGACGACCTGGCCGGCGTCGCGGCGCAGATGACCTACTACTTCATGCTGGCCCTGCTGCCGCTGATGATCCTGTCGGTGGCGCTGGTGCAGGCGCTGCCGTGGCAGGTGGACATCAAGGCCCTGTCGCCCGATTTCCTGACCGCCTTCTCCGGCGACGCGGCCGAGAAGATCGACCAGGGGGTGACTTCCTTCTTCGCCGACCGGCCCTCGGGCAGCGTGCTGCTCTGGATCCTGCCGGTGCTATGGGCGGCCTCGCGCGCGACCGGCGGCGCGCGCAAGGGGCTCAACCGGGTGTTCCGCTGCCGCCCGAAGCGGAACATGGTGCTCCTGAGGCTGACCGACCTCGGCCTGACCCTTGCGGCGCTGTCCCTGATCTTCCTGTCGAACGCCCTGGTCGTCGGCGGCCGCGAGCTCGGCCAGTGGCTCACCGGGTTCTTCGGGCTGCCGCCCGCCTTCATGGGCTTCTGGGCGCTCCTGCGCTGGCCGATGGTCTTCGGCTCGCTGGTCGGCATCCTGACCCTCGCCTACCGCTACCTGCCGAGCCGCAAGGTGGCCTGGCGCTACCTGCTGCTCGGCTCGGTGCCAGGGGTGATCGGCTGGGTCCTGCTCGGCAGCGGCTTCCGCCTGTGGGTCAAGCTCCTCGGGGCCTTCGACAAGCTCTATGGCGGCATGGCGACCTTCTTCGTGCTGATGTTCCTGCTGTGGCTGATCTCGCTCGTGATGCTGCTCGGCGGCGAGATCGCGGCGCGCGCGGCGGACCGGGCGGAGCGGCGCAGCGCGGCCCTCGAGGCCGGCGCCCAGGATTCGGTCGAGATCGCGGAATAGCTGGATCGGCCGCGCCCGGGCCGGATTCCGCCGGCCCCGCGCCGAGCTAGAATCCGCCACTTCCGCCGCCGTCCGCTGCTCCATGGAACCCCAGCTCGCCACCGAGACCGTCCGCCGCCGCCGGCGTCGCTGGTGGCGCTGGCCGGCGTGGATCCTGGGGGGCCTGGCAGCGCTGCTGGTGGTCCTCTACCTCGGCCGCGCGCGGCTGGTGGCGCCCTTCGTGCTGGACTACGCCGCGGCCGCCGCCGGCGAGGCGCTCGGCGGCCAGCTCAGCATCGACGAGCTCGGCGGAAATTGGTTCAGCGGACTCGAGATCCGGGGCGTCCGCACCCTGCGTGACTTCACCGCGACGCCGCTGCGGTCGGTCGAGCTCGACGAGCTGGTGGCGGAGTACTCGCTGTGGGAGCTGCTCCGGGGCGAACCCGGCTGGCTGCACTCGGTGCGCGCCGACGGCCTGCGGGTGGCGCTCGACCTGCGGCAAGGGAGCGCCGCCGGCGACGAGCCAGAGGCGGAGCCCGCCGCCGCCTTCGAGGCGCCGCCGTGGCTGCCGAAGGTGGAGCTCACCGGCCTGTCCCTGGTGCTCGACGACCAGGACCTACACCTCGTGGTGCCGGCCGCCTCGCTGCGGGCCGCCTTGCAGGCGCCGGGGCGCCACCGGCTCACCGTCGAGGCCGAGGTCGAGGAGCTGGTGGCGCTCGACCAGCGCCTCGACCAAGCCCGCCTCCGCCTGGAGGCCGACTGGCTCGCCGGCCGGCTCGAGCTCCCCCACCTGGTGGCCAGCCTGGACCACGGCGACGGGAAGCTCCGGGTCACCGGCAGCCTCGACCCCTCGACGCTCGCCGCCGTGGTCGTCGGCGAGAGCCTGCAGCTCGCGCCCTACGCCGCCTCGGCCGGCCTCGACCTCGCCCTCCTCCGGGGCCTGAACGTAGAGCTGCGGCTGCCGCCGGCCGAGCGGCCCCG
>JACNJP010000151.1 GCA_014382465.1 Planctomycetota bacterium | reverse complement strand
CTGCCCCCGGGCCCGCGGGTTGGGGGGGCGGGGGGGGGAAGACGGGGAGGGAGCACCCGCCGTTGACTTGTTCGAAGGTGGTGGCGCCGTCGGTGGTCGGCGCTTGCGCCGCCAGCGGTGCCGCGAGGGCGAGGAGGAGGGTCCAGGAGAGGAGTCGAGCCATGGATCCAAGATAGCCGAGAAGCGGGATCCTGGGACGGCGCGGGACCGCCGGCGCGGGCGGAGGGGCTGGCGGCCGCTCAAGGGCCGCAGGGAAGGGGTCGATAGACAGGCTGGAGAACCCGTCCATTCCGTCGGCAGCCACGCGAGAGGGAATCGCGTGGCGATGCCGGTCCGAACACCATGAACGAGCACCCGGAGGGAGCAGCCGCCCAGGGAACCGCCACGAGCGTCCCGGCGAAGCCGAGGGCGCTGGCGGTGGTCGGCAAGGCATCGGCCGAGCAGGTGGTCTTCGCCGAGCACTTCGGGTCGGTGTCGGTCACCCTGCGCTCGGTCAAAAACAACGAGTTCGAGGTCGTCGGCTCGACCTTCTTCCCCAAGAACACCCACCTGGAATTCGCGCTCCAGGGGCCGGCCAGCGCCTTCGGGCTGGAGGGCTCCTCGGTCCCGATCCTGCGCGGCGTGGTGCGGAGGGTCCAGATGGTCGCCTCGGCGCCCACCTACCGGGTCTGGGTGCGCATGGAGGAGATCGATCCAGCCATCTACCGCGCCCTCTGGCTGCAGTGCAGGACCGGGAGTGAAGCGGCGGCGGAAGGAGGCCAGAGCTACCCGATCGACTCGAGCTCGGAGACCGACTGGACCGCCCGCCTGCTCGCGGACGGAGTGATCACCGAGGCCCAGCTGGAGGAAGCCCTGGCGACCGCTTCGACCAAGGCGCGGCCGCTCGACGCGGTGCTGGTGGAGGCGGGTTTCGTGCGCGAGGAGCAGATCGCCAGCTGCATCGCCATGACCCTCAGCGTGCCCTTCGTCGACCCCCTGGTCTTCGATATCAGCAAGTCGAACCGCGATCTCATCCCCCTCGAGCTCACGCGGACGCGCCACCTCTACCCCCTGTTCGCCCTCAACGGCGTTCTGACGCTGGGGATGGCGGACACCACCGACCTCGCGGTCATCGACCAGGTGCGCCTGCGGACCAAGTGCGAGGTGGACCCCTGCCACATCACCAAAACCGCGATCGAGGCGCTGATCAACCGCGCCAGCCGCGAGGCCGGCGTCGAGGAGAACACCGGCCGGCAGGGCCTCGCCTCAGCCTCCCGGGCCGACCCGGAGGACGACAACGACAGCAGCACCAACACCACCGTGCGGATGGTGCGCTCGCTGGTCGAGAAGTCCGCCCGCGACGGCATCAGCGACATCCACATCGAGCCCGGCTCGGAGATGGCGCACGTGCGGGTCCGGGTCGACGGCATGCTGCACGAGGAGTCCTCCCACTCCCCCGAGCAGCACGCCCTGATCGTGTCGCGCATCAAGGTGATGGCCAAGCTCGACATCACCGAGACCCGCAGGCCCCAGGACGGCCACCTGAGCATGGAGACCGCCACCGGCCGGGTGGACGTCCGCGTCTCGACCATCCCGACCGTCTGCGGCGAGAACGTGGTGCTGCGGCTCCTGATCTCCGACGGCAGCGTGACCAAGCTGGCGAGCCTGGGGATGCCGGCCGAGACGCTGGCGAAGATGGAGGAGTTCCTCGAGAACCCGCACGGGATGATCCTGGTGACCGGGCCGACGGGATCCGGCAAGACCACCACCCTCTACGCGGCCCTCGAGCGCCTCAGCACCTCGGTGCGCAACGTCGTCACCCTGGAGGACCCGGTCGAGAAGCGCATCGCGGCGCTGCGCCAGACCGAGGTGAACCCCAAGGCCGGCGTCACCTTCGCCACCGGCTTGCGGAGCATCCTCCGCCAGGACCCGGACATCATCATGGTCGGCGAGATCCGCGACCGGGAGGCGGCGGAGCTGGCGGTCCAGGCGGCGCTCACCGGACACCTGGTCCTCAGCACGCTGCACACCAACAACGCCGTGGGCGCCATCGTCCGCCTCAGTGAGATCGGCATCCCCCCGTTCCTGATCACCTCCTCGCTGCAGGCGGTGGTCAGCCAGCGCCTGGTCCGGCGGGTGTGCAAGGTGTGCGCCAAGGAGATTAAGCCGGACGCCCGGCTGATCAAGGGGCTGGAGTTCGGCAGCACCAAGGGGGTCCGCTTCATGGCCGGGGCCGGCTGCGGCCACTGCCTCCACTCGGGCTACAAGGGCCGGGTGGGCCTCTACGAGATGCTGCAGCTCACCTCCGGGCTGAACGCCGCCCTGCTGGAGAAAGCCTCCAGGAGCACCATCGAGCGCGAGGCCGCCAAGGCGCTCACCTCCGACATCCGCAGCGAGGGCCTGCGCAAGGTGCGCGAGGGCCTGACCACGCTGGAGGAGATCGCCCGGGTCGACGGCCTGCAGAAGATCAGCCTGATCGGCGCGGACGAGGAGGACTGATCAGTGCCCTCGTACGCCTGCAACACCCGCAACGCCTCGGGCAACGTCATCGAGAAGGTCATCGAGGCCTCGGACCTGAGCGAGGCGATCTTCCAGCTCGAGCTCGGCGGGCTGTTCCCGGTCCGGGTCACGCCGGTGGCGCCGGCGGTCCGCAAGCCGTCCAGGCCGGCGTCGAGGGCCAGATCCCGCCGAGCCGGCAGCGGCAAGAAGGGCGGCAAGGTCAAGCGCAAGGAGCTGATGCAGTTCTCGCTCCAGCTCAGCAGCTCGCTGAGCGCCGGAGTGCTCCTCGTCAGCGGCCTGGAATCGATTCGGAACCTGACGCGGAACGAGAGCTTCAAGGAGGTGCTTTCCCAGATCCGCGCCGACCTCGAGACCGGCCGCCCCCTGTCCGAGGCGCTCAAGGAGCACCCCCAGGTGTTCCCGGCGGTGTACTCCGCCACCATCGGCGCCGGCGAGCTGTCCGGCACGCTGGACGAGATGCTGGAGAACCTGGCGGAGTTCCTCGAGGCCGAGATGGAGATGCGCTCCGACATCCGCTCGGCGGTCATGTACCCCGCGATCGTCATGGTCACGCTGTGCATCGCCGTGGCGGTCCTGATCGTCGGCGTGGTCCCGCGCTTCGCCGCCTTCTACTCGGGGTTCAATACCGAGCTGCCCCTGGCGACGAGGATCCTGATCACCGGGAGCACCTTCGCCCAGGCCTACCTGCCCCTGATCCTGATCGCCGGGGCCGGCCTGATCTTCGGCGTCCGGCGGCTGGTCCGCCGCCCGGCCGTGCGCCGGGCGATCGACCGCTTCGTGCTGAAGATCCCGGTGATCAGCAACCTGATCACCACCGCGATCACCCTCCAGGTGGTGCAGCTGCTGGGCCTCTTCACCCAGGCCGGCGTCCCGATCGTGGAGGCGATGAAGACCGCGGCGGACACCACCTCGAACACCAAATTCAAGCAGGACTTCCTCGCGGTCACCGACGGGATCTCGGTCGGGAAGTCCCTGACCTCCGCCCTGGACGCCGTGGACTGCCTCCCCATGGAGGCGCGCCACATGCTGGCCAACGGCGAATCGACCGGGACCATGGAGCGGGCCTGCTTCGCGGTGGTGAAGCATTACAAGAAGGAGCTGCGCTACATGACCAAGACGGTGGCGACCTTCATCGAGCCGCTGCTGACGCTGGTCCTGGCCTGCGTGGTCCTGTTCGTCGCGTTGGCCGTCTTCTTGCCGATGTGGGACCTGGTCAAGGTGGTCGGGAAGTGAGCCGCCTCCGGGGCTCGACAAAGATCTCGTAAGTATTTTTTATTTAATAACTTATGGCAATCGCGCGGCGCCAGTCGCGGGCCCCTCGGCGGAGCGGGGAAGCTGCCTTCCCAGACCGGCCCGGGCCGACCGCAAGCCGAGGACCGGACGGACCAGGGAGCGCCGAATTTGTCCTCAAGAGATCCCCGGCGAAGACCCGAGAGATGGATGTTGGCTCCTAGACCCCGACCCACCCATGGGGTCTTCACCCACCTTCAAAGCACTGCCTCAGATGAAACTTCAACACCGACCCGGGAACCGGACTGGATTCACGCTCGTGGAGCTGGTCGTGGTCATCATCGTGCTCGGGATCCTGGCCGCCGTTGCCGTTCCCAAGTTCTTCGACTTCACCACCGACGCCAAGGCGGCGGCCTGCAAGGGCGCCCTCGGCGGCACCCGCACGGCCATCACCAGCTACTACTCCTACTCGGCGACCCCCGCCGGCGGAGGCGTCGCTGGCTATCCGACGCTGGCCCAGCTGACCACTGTCGGCACGGTGCTGGCCCAAGGGGTGCCGGACAACCCGTACTCGACCAGCGCCACCAAGAATGCGGTGATCGCCGGCGTGACCAAGGGGACCCCGGTGACCGCCGGGACCAGCGGTGGCTGGTGCTACCTCGCCTCCACCGGCGAGTTCTGGGCCGACACCGCCAGCGGAGCGTCCGAGGCCGGCTTCTGAGCACCGGAGGGACCGATGAGCCCGCTGCCTCTCGCACGCTGTCGTCGAGACGCGCCTCGAGAGGGTTCACGGTCCGCTCCCGGCGCTCGGGGCTTCACGCTGATCGAGCTGACGCTGATCCTGATCGCCATCCCGATCCTGTCGGTGGTGTCGGTGACCTCCCTGAGCGGCCTCACCACCTCGAGGCAGAACGTCGCCGCGACCCAGGTCCGGACCGCGCTGATCTACGCCCAGCAGTGGGCGATCGGCCCCGGGAACGACACCTGGGTCCTGTTCGATGCCGCGACCGACCTGGTGTCGGTCTTCGTCGAGGACCCCGCGAACCCCGGCAAGGCCAACCGCCTGGAGATGCCGGACCCGCTGACCCGCCAACCGATGACGCTCCAGCTGGGCGTCGACGGCGCCGGCATCGAGTCGGTGTCCATCGGCTCGACCAGCGAGGTCCAGTTCGACGCGCTCGGCGTCCCCTATGACGCCAACGCCTCGCTCCTGACCGCCGACGGGACGGTCGGCGTCACCGGCGGCCTGACGGTCCGGATCACCAGGAACACCGGGCTGATCACCATCGACTGAGGGACATGCGCCGCGGACAGCGAAGCAGATCCGGTCGGGCTTGCCGGAGCGGTTACACCCTCATCGAGATGGTGGTCGTCATGACCATCCTCGGGATCATCAGCATGATCGCCTCGGCCGTCATCATCGAGACCATGAAGGTCTACGCCCGGATCGTGCCGGCCCTGGACGCCTCCTACAAGGCGCAATCGGCAGTCCAGCGCATGAAGCGGGAGATCCACGACCTCAAGGACACGGCCTCGATCACCAGCCTGACCGCCTCGGCGTTCACCTTCGACGACGTCGCGGACAACACCATCGCCTACGCGGTGGCCGGCGGCGACCTCACGCGCAACGGCGACCTCTTGGCCAACGGGGTCAGCGCGATGACCTTCCGCTACTGGCAGCGGGACGGCTCGCCGGCCGCCAGCCCGGCGGACCTGCACCTGGTCGAGCTGGACCTGACGGTGCAGAACGGCGACCAGGCCTACCGGCTGCGGACGCCGGTCTTTCCCCGCTACCTGGGGGACATCCAGTGAGGAGCTCGCCCCCGCTCGCGGCGCCGCGCAGCGCCGACCGCGGCTCGGCGCTGGTCCCCATGGTCGCGGCGATGATCCTCCTCCTGCTATGCGGCGTGGCGCTCTCCGAGGTGTTCGGGTCCCAGCAGCGCCTCGCCGGCCTCGAGGTCGAGTCGGCCGAGGCGGCCTGGATCGCCGAGGCCGGCCTGTGGCACGCCGCCTTCCTGGCGGCCGCCATCCCCTCCGCCGTCTCCTTCCACGGCGGCAGCTACACCGTCGCCAAGGACGGGAGCGACTACACGGCCACCGCGTCGGCCGGGAACGCGACTCGGGTCACGCCGCTGACGGTGCTGACCCTCACCGGTCCGCTCGACGAGGCCGCTTCGATCGCCACCGCCCGGATCTCGGGATCGACCTCGATGGACATCGACCTGGTCAGCCTCTCGGAGACCGACGTCGTCATCGAGGCCTTCGAGCTGAACGCCACCGGAAGCTCCGTCTCGATCAGTTCGCTCAAGCTCGCGAGCAGCCTGATCTTCAACGAGCCCTCGCCCCCACCTCTGCCGGTCGGCCTGACCTTCATGAACAAGGGCACCGCCAGCGACGCCACTGTCCCCGCCGGTACTTCTCCGACGCTGAGGGTAGGCATGGGGGGGGCGCCGACCGGGACGGTCGAGTACCTGCTGACCCTGCACTTCAGCGGCTCCACCCACTCCACCCTCCTCTTCACGGTCGCGTGGTGAACCGATGCCGGAGGCCAGGAACCGCCGCGGAGCCACCCTGATCGACACCGTGATGGCGGTGATCCTGCTGGGCGTCGCCATCCCGCCCCTGACGCAGCTCTTCACCGAGGTCGCCGCCCACGACGCGGACCACACCTACCAGGGAGCCGCCCTCGGCTTCGCCGAGGCCATGCTCGAGGAGATCGTGTCCAAGGCCTTCGAGGACCCCGATCTGCCCACCCGGTCGTTCGGGACCGAGGAGGGCGCCAGGATCGATTTCGACGACATCGACGACTTCGACGGGCTCAGCAACACGCCGCCGACCGCCTTCGACGGGGCCCTCCTCGACGACTACGGCGGCTTCACCCGCAGCGTCACGGTCGACAACGTGACCTCCGGCGACCCGGATCCGCTGACCCCGGCCGGCGACGGCACCACCGACCTGAAGCGGATCCGGGTCACGGTCGCCTGGACCGGAGGCAAGGGCGGGGAGCTCACCCTCTCCACCCTGCGCGCGCTCCTGATCCTCCCGGACATCTCCAGCCCGCTGGACGAAGCCGCATCGGCCGCCAGCGCTGCGGTCCTGGACAGCACCACCCTAACCCTCGACCTGGTCAGCGACTTCTCCACCTATGCCCTGCTCGAGTCCTTCGAATTGAGCTCGGTCGGGGCCTCTTCCGCGGTCAAGTACCTGGACCTCGCCACCAAGCCGATCTGGATTGGCTCCGGTTCCGGGGTCAGCTTGCCGACGGGAGTAGTGCCCCTCAACAAAGGAACCCCGATCCAACGAGCGATCCTCCAAGGGAGCTCACCGACCCTGGAATGCGGCTTCGCACAGGCCCAGTCCGGGTCCGTGACCTACACCCTCGTCCTCCACTTCACGAACGGCAGCAGTTCGACAATCACCTTCCCGATCGGCTGGTGACCCCATGAAACTCCGGAGCAACGCCCCGCGCCAGACGGTCGTCATCGACTTCCGGCGCCACTACATCTGGCTGGTCGCCACCGAGACCGCCGGTG
>JACNJP010000152.1 GCA_014382465.1 Planctomycetota bacterium | reverse complement strand
GGGCCCCCGGCCTCCTGCCCGCCCCTGCGGCCTGCGCCGGGGGCCAGGTCGCGGGGGGCCAGCCGGCGCGGCTGCCGCGCTTCGGCGAGCTGGGGGTGCCGGCCGGGCGGCGGGAGGCGGGCGGGCTCCAGCTCGGCGTCGAGATCCTCGACGGGGACCCGGCGCTCGGCGAACTGGAGGTGGCGGCCCTGCCGCCCGCCCGTCTGGGCCCGCCGCGGCTGCTGGCCAGCGGGCCCTCGGCGGCCGGGGCGCGGGTCGAGGTGGAGCTCGAGATCTCTGCGCCGGCGGCCGAAGGGGCGCTGCTGCGGCTGCGCTGGCGTCAGGCTGGTGGGGTCGCCGAACGCAGCCTGAGGCTCGCCGGACCAGGCCGGTTCAGCGTCTGGGGACAGCCCTGGCCGGAGTGGGCGGCGGGTGGCTCGGCCTTCGAGCCGGCCGGGAGCCCGGCCGATGCCCGGATCCTGTTCGCCGGCGCCGGCACACCGGCCCAGGCGGTCGAGTCCGCCCTGGAGCGGGGGGCCCTGGTGGTGGCGGACCAGGCCGACCTTCCCGCATCGCTCCGGCCGCTGCGCCCGGCCTTGGCACCCGCTGGCGGGGTCCTGTTCCTGATCGACGTCTCCGGCAGCATGGAGGGCGGCCCCTACGCCGAAGCCCTGGCCCGGATCGCTGCCTGGGCAGCCCTCCTGCCTCCTGAGCTGCCGATCCAGGTCCGGCCCTTCGCTGCCGAGCTGGGGGCACCGGGCGACCCGCGCCGGCCGGAGGAATGGGCCGCCCTCCAGCGGGTGCTCCCGTTCGGGCCGACCGCGCTGGCGGCGGCCGTGGACCAGGCCGCCGGGCAGTCGCAAGCCGGCGCGCACCTGGTCCTGGTCAGCGACGGCCAGGCTGAGGCTCCGGCCGGCGGCTGGCGGCCTCTCGGAGAGCGGCTGGCGGAGGTCTTCGCCTCGGTGCGCTGCGTGCCGGTCGGGCCGAGAGGGGATCACCCGTCCCTGGCCGGTCTCGGCGAGCTGGCACCGCTGGAGCCGGGCGCCGATCTGTCGCAGCGGCTGGAACGCGCCCTGAGCGAGCTTCCGGGCACCTTCACGGGTCCCCTCCACGCCGTCGCCGGGGCGGCGTGGAGCCTGCCGTCGTCCCTCGACCCGGCGCGCCCGCTGCCGCGGCTCGAGACCCGGCCCGGGGCCGAGGCTTTGATGCGGAACGCCGGCGGATCCGACGGCGCCGCCTTGCTGCGGGCCGGCGCCGGAACCGTGCTCGGCCTGGCCGGCGGGGCCAGCGACCCGGCCTGGGCGCCGTTGATCCTCAGCGTCGCGACCGAGCTCGAGCGGCCGCGGCTGGAGCGGACCGGATCGTGGATCCAGTTGGCGGCCGACGGCGCCGGCTGGACTGCCCGCAGCGCCGGCCTGGGCCAGGTCGGCTTCGACCGCCTGACGCCGGATCTGTGGCGGGCTGGCCCCTTCCGGGCCGGGGAGGCGGTCGAGGTCCAGCCGCCGTCCGGGCCCTCCTGGTCCTTCGCCGGGACGCCCGAAGCCGAGCTCTCCGCCAGCTCCGAGGAGTGGAGCGGCTGGCTCGACACCCAGCGGCGCCTGCCGGCCCCTGACGCCAGCCGGCCCGTCCTGCTCGGCGCCGCCCTGGTCTGTGCGGTGCTGGCGCTGGGCGCTTCCGGAAGGCGCCGCCGTCTCCTCGCCGCCGGCGGCAACCAGGATTCCTGAGCCCGGAGTGCGTGTCCGGCCGCAGGCGGGAGGCTATCCTGCGGCCGATGGCCGAAGTTCATTTCTGTAGTCTCTGTGATCGATCCGTCCCTCTCGCCGAGGTCCAGGACGGCTCCTCCGCCCGCGTCGGCGACCGGCTGTTGTGCCCGGACTGCCTTGACCTGCTGGCCAAGGCCGACTCCAAGGGCGGCGGAGGCGGTGCCCTGGGCGTCCTGGCCCTGGTGGCGGCCCTGCTCGGCTGGGCGGCCGTCGCGGTCCTCTGGTTCCGGATCGGTGATACCGGCGAGGACCTGGGCACCAAGATCGACGGCGCCCGGGGGGATCTGAGCGGCCAGATCCAGGACTCCGCCGAGGTCGCGGCGGTCGCCGTGCAGCAGTCCGGCGAGGACCTGGCGCTGGCCCGGGAGGACCTCCGGGCGCTGCGCGAGAGCCACGACGCGCTGCGCAGCTCCACCGACCTCGGCCTGGAGGAGCTGCGGGCCTCGCTCGCGGGCATGGCGCCGCTGGCCGCCGAGCAGGACAAGCTGGCGCAGCGCTTCGGCACCTTCGAGGCCACCCTGTCGCTGGTGGACGACCGCCAGCGCGCTTCCCGGTCCAACCAGGAGGCCTTGCGGGACCGCCTCAAGCGCCTCGAGGACATGACCGCCGCGCTGGCCGCCGCGGCTCCGAAGACCGACGAGAACGCCTTCTCGGCCGAGATCTCGGCCTTGCTCCGCAAGCTCCAGGACGAGGACCCCGAGGTCCGCTACGGCGCCCTCGAGAAGCTGTCGGCGATGCAGGACGAGCGGCTGCTGCCGCACCTCTACCCGCTGCTGGCCGACCCCTACGAATTCACCCGCTTCCTCGCCGCCCACACCTTCAGCGAGTGGGACGCGCGCCCGGCGGTTCCCCACCTGGTCGAGGCGCTGCTCGACGAGGTCACCTTCGTCCGGGAGGCGGCGGTGCGGGCTCTGCGCCGCATCACCGGGCAGTCTTTCGGCTACCAGCACGAGGGCGACGGCGCGCCGGCCAAGGCCGAGCGCCAGGCTGCCTACCAGCTGTGGAAGACCTGGT
Source organism: Planctomycetota bacterium (assembly GCA_014382465.1). Classification (GTDB taxonomy): domain Bacteria; phylum Planctomycetota; class UBA1135; order UBA1135; family UBA1135; genus J029. The sequence continues at coordinate 4,534 of JACNJP010000152.1, read as the reverse complement.
GGCAGGCCAACGGCGCGGAGTTCCTCAAGGGCTGAAACCGCTTTCCCGAGGGCTTCCACCCTGGTCCCGGGCCCTCGGCGGGGCTAGTATCCTTCGCCTTTTTGCTGCGGGCCGCCCCTGTTCCAGGGTCGAGCGGCCGGCGGCGCCCCCCTGACTCCCTTCTGGAGAAGAAAGCATGACTCGTGTCACCGTGGTCGGCGCCGGATTCGTCGGCATGACCTGCGCCCAGCGTCTCGCCGAGAAGGAACTGGCTGAAGAAGTCGTCCTGATCGACATCATCGAGGGGCGCCCGCAGGGCATCGCCCTCGACCTGAACCAGGCGGCAGCCGTGGAGGGTTACCAGTGCCGGATCGTCGGCACCAACGATCCCAAGGACACCTACGGCTCCGAGGTGGTGATCATGACCGCCGGCCTGCCGCGGAAGCCCGGCATGGACCGCAGCGACCTGCTCGAGGTCAACGGCAAGATCATCAACGCCGTCGCCGACTACGTGAAGAACGGCTCGCCGGAAGCCAAGGTGATCGTGGTCTCGAACCCGCTCGACACCATGGTCTACCTGATGGCCGCCAAGCTCGGCTTCGACAAGAACCGGGTGGTCGGCATGGCCGGGGCGCTGGACTCGGCGCGCATGAGCTACTTCATCAGCGACAAGCAGGGCGGCGGCATCGCCGACATCCGCTGCATGGTGCTCGGCGGCCACGGCGACTCGATGGTGCCGATGCCGGCCTTCTCGACCGTCGACGGCGTCTCGATCACGGCGCTGCTGGCGGAGGACCAGATCGAGGCCATCAACCAGCGCACCAAGAAGGGCGGCGGCGAGATCGTCGCGCTGCTGAAGACCGGCTCGGCCTACTACGCGCCCTCCTCGGGCGCGGTGGCGATGGCCAAGGCGATCCTGCGCGACGAGAAGCGCCTGGTCCCCTGCGCCGGCTTCCTGAGCGGCCAGTACGGGCTCGACGACATCTTCATGGGCGTGCCCTGCGTCCTCGGCGCCAACGGCGTCGAGCGGATCATCGAGCTGGAGCTGTCCGAGGCCGACATGGCCTTGCTGCAGAAGTCGGCGGAGGCCATCCGCACCGACCTCGGGCTGCTGCGGGAGAAGAACCTGCTCTAGCAGCAGGTTCCTCCCCGCGGATTCCCGTCCCGGGCCTCGACCATGCTCGAACGCCACCTCGCCCGGACCAAGATCCTCGCCACTCTCGGACCCGCGTCCGGCACCACCACGCGGATCCGGGAGATGGCGCGGGCGGGGGCCGACGCCTTCCGCATCAACCTGAGCCACGGCGACGTCGAGACCCGCACCGCCTGGGTCAAGAAGGTCAAGAGGGTCCGCAAGGAGCTCGAGCGGCCGGTCGCGATCCTGGCCGACCTGCGCGGTCCGCGGCTGCGCCTGGGGGTCCTTCCGGAGCCCCTCGTGCTCGAGCGGGGGCAGACGGTCCGGCTCCGCGCCGGGAGGAAGGCGGCCGCCGGCGTCCTGCCGGTGGATTACCGCGGTCTGCTCAAGGACCTCGTGCCCGGGCACCGCGTCCTGCTGCGGGACGGCCGGGTCGAGCTCAAGGTCGTCGGGCTGGAGGGGCGCGAGCTGGTCTGCAAGGTCCGCCGGGGGGACACCATCGACTCCAACCAGGGCATCAACCTGCCAGACTCCCAGGTCAGCGCGCCGGTGCTGTCGGCCCGGGACAAGCGCGACCTGGCCTGGGCCGCCGAGGTCGGCGTCGACTGGATCGCCCTGAGCTTCGTGCGCCGCGCCAAGGACCTGGTGGTGCTGCGGCGGGCCATGGACCGCGCCGGCCTGGACGCCCCGGTCATGGCCAAGATCGAGACGCCCGAGGCCCTGCGCAACCTGGATGAGATCGTGCGCGCCTCCAACGCCGTGATGGTCGCTCGCGGCGACCTGGCGGTCGAACTCGGCCACGAGGTGGTGCCGATCATCCAGAAGGACGTCATCGCCACCTGCCTCGAGTACGCCATCCCGGTGGTGACGGCCACCCAGATGCTGGAGAGCATGATCCTGGCGGTCCAGCCGACCCGGGCCGAGGTCTCGGACGTCGCCAACGCGGTCATCGACGGCAGCGACGCGGTCATGCTCAGCGGTGAGACGGCGGTGGGGGCGGACCCGGTCCAGGCGGTCCGGACCATGAACCGGATCGCCCAGAAGACCGAGACCCGGCTCTTCCGGGGCGTGCGCGATCCCCGGCCGGGCCTGCGGAAGGTGGCCGGATCGGTCAGCATCACCGAGGCCGCCACGGTGGCCGCGGCGGTGGCGGCTGCCCGTCAGAGCCAGGCGAAGGGGATCCTCGCCTTTACCGAGTCCGGGAGAACCGCTAGACTGGTCAGTTCCTTCCGCTCCGGAAGGCCTCTGATCGGCCTCACGGCCAACGAGCGCTCCTTCCACCGGATGGCCCTCTACTGGGGAGTCCGTCCAGCCCTGATCCGGCGGTTCCGGACGGTGCGTCAGATGCACCGGAACGCCGCCGCCACCCTCGAACGGGCCTCCTGGCTCCGTCCGGAGGACCTCCTGGTGGCTCTCACCGGCGCCTTCTCGCGCACCGGCGCCACCAACACCGTCCGACTCCTTCACCTCAGCCAGCTCGGCGCGGTGAACCAGCGTCCCGCAGAATCGTGAAAGGCCGAAAGACCAAGATCCGTTCCACGAACCGCAAGCTGCGCCTGAGCGGCTTCCGAACCCGTTCCAAGACTGCCGCCGGCCGCCGCATCATCAAGGCCAAGCGGCGCAAGCACGGCAAGTTCGTGGTCGGATAGGCCTGCGGGCCTGCCCCTTCCACCCCAGGTCGGCCACCGGGCCGGCCCTGGGGTTCCTTGCCATTCGGCGGCCGCTCAGCTGGCGGCCAGGTGGCGCTTGGCGGCCTGGAGGCGCATCCGGAACCGGCGCAATTCCTCCTCGGAGAGCAGCATCAGGAAGGAACTCGCCTTGCTGCGGATGCCAAGCCGGGTCTGGGGATCCAGCTGATCCCAGGCTTCGCGGGAGAGGCCCAGTCGGGAGCCGCCGCCGTCGCCGGAGTCCTTGCCGCCGCCTTCGCCGGAGGAGTCCTTGGCGAGCCGGCGCAGCAACCTTTCGGGCAGCGCTGCGAGGAGCTCTTCAGGGAGGGCGTCGAGGCCCAGCTCCTGGTAACGAGCGAGCAGGAGCCTGAGCAGGTAGAAGCCGCGGCCGGCGCGGATCACCTGGAGCTCGACCTCGGCCTCGGCCTCGTCCACTTCCAGGCCCGAGGAGGACCAATGGAGGGCGAGCGGTCCGAAGGCGACGCCGGCGGGGAGCAGGTGAGTCGCGGAGGGCAGGGCCAGCGCTTGGAGGGGCGGGCGGCTGCCGGCGCCTGGTTTGGCCATCGTGGCGGTCGCCATCGGGGTCGGGGCATCCACCTCGCGGCCTTCCGCCTGGCCTTCGGGATCCTCCTGACCGGCCTGGATCAGGTCGTGGGGGTCACCGTGGAAGACCGGCATGAGGCCGCGGAACTCCTCCACCCAAGCGGACTGACCGACGGTTGTCCCGTCGGGCTGACCGCCGACCTCGAGTAGCCCGCGCGACTCGGTCGAGGCGATCCGATCGGAGACCGAAGGGCAGACCCAGTTCAGGACCAGGAAGGCGGAACCGGTGACGGCCACGATCCAGGCCAACACGAATCCAGGGCGAACGGGGGCTGAGGCCAGGTCCATTGGGGATGATCTCTGAGGGGAGGACGAGGGATCGGCAGCGGAGGTTCCAGGCTTTCCCGAGTATGGCACCCTTTCCGCAGATCGGGGGCGGATCTATCCTGAAGGACTCGACCGTCGTCGACGACCGACATGAAGATTCACGAGTACCAAGCCAAAGAGATCCTGGAGCGGTACGGCGTTCGTACCCAACGGGGAATTGTAGCAGAGACCCCGCGGGAGGCCGCCGAAGCCTGGGACCGGCTTGGCACGCCGCTTGCGGTCATCAAGGCCCAGATCCACGCCGGCGGGCGCGGCAAGGGCGGCGGGGTCAAGCTGGTGCGCAGCCGCGAGCAGGCCCAGGAGGGGGCGGAGGCCATGCTGGGCATGATGCTGAAGACCCATCAGACCGGCCCGGGTGGTCAGCAGGTGCGCAAGATCTTCGTCGCCGAGGGCCTGGACCTGGCCAAGGAGTTCTACGTCGGCATCGCCCTGGACCGCCAGCGCGGCTGCCCGGTGCTCATGGCCAGCGCCGAGGGCGGGGTCGAGATCGAGACCATCGCCCGGGAGCGGCCGGAGGCGCTGCTGACGCTGCCGATCGACCCGCTGCGGGGCCTCGAGGCCCACCAGGCCCGCCGCGCCGCCTTCTTCCTCGGTCTGGAGGGGGACGCGGTCAAGAAGTGCGCCGCCTTCCTGCTCGGCATGGCCAAGGCCCACCTCGAGCTCGACGCCGAGCTGATGGAGATCAACCCGCTGGTCCTCACCGAGGACGGCGAGATGGTCGCGCTCGACGCCAAGATGAACTTCGACTCAAGCGCGCTGTTCCGCCACAAGGCGGTGGCGGCGATGCGAGACGAGCACGAGGAGGACTCGAAGGATGTCGAGG
>JACNJP010000154.1:1502-7302 GCA_014382465.1 Planctomycetota bacterium | reverse complement strand
CGCGCGCGCTTCGCTGCGGGCGCGGAAAGCTGCCGGGGCGGCGGTCGGTGCCGTCTACGCCGTCTCGGGCCGCGGCCGGCGGTGGCTGACCCCCCCCGCGGGGCAGGCGCACCGCGAATACTACGGCGAGGCGATCGCCTCGGTCGGGGACCTCGACCGGGACGGCGCACGCGAGATCCTCGTGGGAGCGCGCTTCGCCAATGTCAGTGGCTATGGCAGCGGACGCTTCGAACTCCGCTCCGGCGCGACCGGGGCCCTGATCTACGGGGAGGGCGGTTCTGCGCCCAATGAAGGGCTGGGCTTCGCGGTCTGCGCCCCCGGCGACCTCAACGGGGATGGGACCGAAGACTTCGTCGTGAGCGGCACGGGCCTGTCGCCGACCTTCCCGAACCAAAATGGCTTCGTCCGGGCCTATCACGGCCGGACCCTCCGGCCCCTCTGGGAGTTCAGCCTCCCGGTTCACTCGGTCGGCAAAGCGCTCGCCCGACTCCAGGACCTGGACGGCGACGGCGCTGATGAGCTCCTTGTCCTCGGTTACTCGGGGACCCAATACCGCAACCTCGTCTTCACCGTCTCCGGGCGAACCGGGCTGATGCTCCAGGCGATCACGGGCCCGCCCTTCCTGCTGAGCCAGGAGCTGGCAGACCTCGGCGACCTCGATGGAGACGGTTGGCCGGAGTTCGCGGTCGGATGTGTTTCCCTCTGCCCGCCTGGCGGCAACTACGACGGCGGCGCGCTGGTCTATTCCACGCGTGACGGACGCTGCTATTCCTTCTTGCCGGGCCAGCAGCGGCAGGGCTTCACCGGCATGGCGGTGGCCAAGGCCGGCGACCTGGACGGAGACGGCCGCTCCGAGGTCCTCCTCGGGTCTCCTGGCTGGATCTCCGCCGGCATGTCGCGGGCCGGCAAGGTCGAGATCCTCGGCATCCCCCGGACGCCGCGGCCGTTCCTGGCCGTGATCGGCGGCTGGGCCGGCGACCGCACCGAGGTGCTCTGCATGCCGGCCACCGGAGACCGGGTCGTGGTCTACTTCTCCCTCGGCGGCGCCGGCGGCGCCACCCGGCCTCTACCGAGCGGCCTGGAGCTGGACCTCCTGCCGCCCATCCGGGCTCTCGGCGTCCTCGTCCCGGATCCGCAGGACGTCGCCAGCGCCGTGACGATCCTGCCTCATTTCCTCAAGGGGCTGACGCTGCAGCTCCAAGCCGTGATGGACTCCCCTGCCGGACCGGTCAGGACCGAAGCCCTCTCCTTCGTCGTGGGCTGAGACCATGGTCGGTCCCCCGATCGCAGCCTTCGTCCTCCTGCTCCGCGCTGCGCCGAGCCTCGTCGATCCAGGCCCTCGACGCCCAGGGCGGCACCGTCACCACCGCTTGCCTGGCCCGGGAGGTCCGCCAGGCTGCGGGCGGCCGCTCTCCGGCCCGGCAACCGATCCCGTGCAACCCGCTCCGCCGGCTTTTGCGGTGACCCAACTTCTGCTCATCCGGGGTTCCGTGAGCCCTGCCTCCGACCGGCGCGAGAAAGACGCAGGTCCCTGTCGGGCGGTCACTTCGTCCTCGGCGTTGGCGCGAGCTTCAGAACCCTTCGTCCGGCGCGCGTTGCTCAAGCGTTCTTCGGTCCTCATCCCGGCTTTCCGGCCCGGTTCGGGGTCCGTCGCGTCTTCTACCCCTTTCACGTCTCGAACCCACTCTCATGCGCTCCACTCTGCTCCTCGGTCTGCTATCCCTCCCCCTCTGGGCCCCCCTCCCGGCCCAGGAGGCCAGCCTGCTCCTCGCCCGCGACGGCCACGCCCGGATGATCGCGGCGGAGTTCCTGCTCCCCTTCCCCGACCAAGACGGCGACGCCGTGGAGGAGTTCCTGATCGGCTCGCCGTGGCAGGACGACGGCGGCCTGGTCCATCTCCTCTCGGGCGCCAGTCTGGAGGTGATCTGGAGCCAGCGCCGGCCGCAGGGATCCGGCTTCGGTTTCCGCCTCGTCCTGATCCAGGACGTCGATGGGGACCAAGTGCCGGAGATCGGCGTCTCCGAGCCCTGGCTCCGCCAAGGGAACCTGTGCCGCGGCGCGGTCCATCTCCTGTCCGGGGCGACCGGGGAGCTCCGCTGGAGCCTGAGCGCCCATCCCTTCGAGCTGCTCGGCGAGGCCCTCACTGCGATCCCGGACCAGAACGGCGACGGCATCGACGAGCTGCTCGCCGGGGCTCCCGGGTCGAGCTTGGGGAGCTCCGGCAAGGGCGCGGTCGTGCTGATTTCCGGTGCCCAAGGCAGCTTCCTCCGCGGCCTGTTCGGAGCGACGGCCGAGGAGCGGCTCGGCAGCGCGGTGGGCAAGGTCGGCGACCTCGACGGCGACGGCTACGCCGAAGCCCTCGTGTCGGCCCTCCGGCCTGCCGGGGCGAGTTCGGGCGAGGTCCGGATCCTTTCGATGCAGACCGGGGCCACGCTGCAGACGCTGGCGAGCGGCCGCACCTTCGACGGATTCGGCGAGACCCTCGCCGGCCTCCCCGACGTCGACGGCGACGGCCTGCCGGACGTCGTGGTCGGGGCGCCGCGAAGCGACGCCGGCGGCACCAACGCCGGCGCGGTCCACCTGTTCTCGGGCGCCACCGGCGCGGAGATCCTCCACGTCGATGGCACCCAGTCCCAGGGCCGGTTCGGGAGCTGGGTGACGGGCATGGACGACCTCGATGGGGACCAGGTGTCCGACCTCGCCTGCGGCGCGCAGCGGCAAGGCGACGGATTGGTCCACACGCTGTCGGCCGCCGGCGGCGCTGTCCTCGGCACCTTCGCCCCGATCCATGGACAGAGTCTCTTCGGCAGCTGGATCGGCCGCGCCGGCGACCGGGACGGCGACGGAATCGACGACCTCGCGATCGCAGCCCAGTCCCACCCGGAGTTGGTGGTCCTCTCCCCGGTCTCCGGAGCGGTCCTGGTCCACATCGCGCAGGCGGATGAGCGGGACGGCCTCGGACTCCAGCTCGCGCCGACCGGCGACCTCGACGGCGATGGCCGACCGGACCTGATCTCGGCGAGCCGCTCAGAGAAGGTCCTGGTCCTGGCGGGGGACGACCTCCACACGCTGTTCGAAGTCCCGAACCCGACCACCGCGTGGGGATTCGGCGAAGGTCTCGCCGGCGGCGCCGATGTCGACGGCGATGGTCTCGACGACTTGGCCGCGGGCAACCCGCGCGGCCGCAACGCCACCAACCAGACCGTCGGCCTGGTTCACCTGCACTCCGGCCGGGATGGCTCGGAGCTCCTGCGTATGGAGGGAGCTGGAGGCAGGTTCGGCGCAGCCCTCGCCTTCTTCCCCGACGCGGACGGCGACGGCCGCGAAGATTTGCTGAGCGGGGCGCCGTGGGCCGTGAATTCGCTCGGCGCTGCCTCGGGGAAGCTCTATTTGCTCTCCAGCGCCCACGGCGGCTTGCTGCTCGAGGCCGAAGGCCACCTTACCCAGGCCCTTTTCGGGATCGCCTTCGCCCCCATCCACGACCTCGACAGCGACGGCCGGCGCGACCTCGCGGTGGGCGCGCCGGCCGACCGTCTGCTGACCGGACCCCTCCCCCACGGCGTGGTGCGGGCATTGTCCGGGCGCGACTTCTCGGTGCTGATCGAGATCGTCGGCCCCGAGCCGGGCGACCGCTTCGGCGAGGCGTTGGTGAGCCTCGCCGACCTCGACCAGGACGGGGTCCGCGATCTGGTCGTCGGCGCCCCAGGACATCCGGTGGGGGGAGTCTGGAATTCCGGAGCCGTCCATGCCTACTCCGGCGCCACCGGCCGGCAACTCTGGACTACCCTGAGCGATCAGACCAGCGCCGAGTTCGGTCGACGAGTTGCGGCCCTCGGTGACGTCGACGGAGACGGTTTACCGGACGTCCTGGTTCAGATGCCACGTTTTTTCGGAGGTTGGAATGGGCCCCTCGGCAAGGTGGTGGTTCTCTCCGGCCACGACGGCCGCAGGCTCGCGGAAGTCGCCGGACCGGCGCGTTTCGCCTCCGGCTTCGGAGACGGCCTGGCCGGGCTCCCAGACCTGGACGGCGACGGACTGGCGGAGTTCGCCTTCGGAGATCCTCTCTCGGACTCGGCCGGCGCTACCGATGCGGGCCGGATCGAGGTCTGGGGCTTCGATCACTCTGGCCCTTACCTCGCGCCGGTCGAGTTGCTCGCCGGCCAACCGTCCGAGTTGCGGGTCTTTGGCGCGCAGGGGCAAGCGGTCGGCTTCGGCCTGTCGCTGACCGGCGCCGGCCCGACCTGGATCCCGCGGCTCGGGCAGGCGCTGGGGCTATCGCGGCCGATCCATGCATTGGGGACTTCGGTTCCGAACGCCGCCGGCCTCGCGGTCCTGGCCGGCGCGGTGCCGGCCGCTTGGTTGGGCCGCGGCATCTGGTTGCAGGCGGTGGACTGGACGCCGGGCTCCCCAGCCGTGAGCAATCCCCTCTTCCGCTTCGTCCGATGACCCAGGTTTCCGATTCGATCGGTCCACGCCCATGATCCTCCTGCCGCTGACCTCCCTCCTGCTCCTGAACTCCCTCACCGCCCAGGCCGCGGATTGGGAGCGGCTCGACACCATTCGCGGGCAGGCCCTCGAGGTCTATCCGGTGAGCGGCGCGGTGCTCGACGACGTGGATGGCGACGGCGTCGCCGACTGGGTCTGCGGCAGCCCCTACCTGGCCGGGGCTTCTTCCAACGAGGGGCTGCTCCACCTGCTCTCCGGACGCGACGGCAGCGTGCTGTGGCGGCGCTCCGGCGATCATTACAACGACCAGCTCGGCACCTGCCTCGTCGCCCTCGACGACGTCGACGGCGACGGCTTCGCCGACTTCGCCGCCGGCGCGCCGTCGACCAACAGTTGGGGGCGCGACCTCGCGGACGTGGGTTCGGTCGAGGTCCGGTCCGGCGCCACCGGCGACCGCCTCTGGCTTCGCCACGGCTTCCGCGAATGGGGTGAATTGGGCCGCAACCTGGCGGCGGTGCCGGACCTAGACGGCGACGGCTTGCGCGAGGTGGCCTCCGCCGCCTATGGCGGATCCCGCAGCGGCGAGGTCCTGGTCTACTCAGGCGCCTCCGGCGCCTTGCTGCTGCGCATCCCCGGGAGCGGTCGCCAAGAGGAATTCGGCGCCGCCCTTGCGGCCGCCGGCGACCTCGACGGCGACGGGCTGGCCGACCTCCTGATCGGCGCGCCGCGATCCCCAGGCGCCCACGTCGAAGCCTGGTCCAGCCGGAGCGGCCAGCGGCTGCTGCGCATCGAGGCATCGGCGCTCGGTCTGACCCAGGGCGACTTCGGCCGCGCCGTGCTCGGGCTGCCGGACCAGAACGGCGACGGCGTGCCCGACCTCGCCGTGGGCGCGCCGTGGGCCCTGCTGTCCAGCTACGGAACCGGCGCGCTCTTCCTGCTCTCTGGCGCCGACGGCAGCCTGATCCAGGCCTTCCTGCCGAACTACGGCGTGCGCCGGCTGGGCGCGAGCCTGGCCGCGGTGGGCGACCTCAACGCCGACGGCTGGCCGGACTTCGCCGCCGGCGCACCGGACAGCGAATGGGCCGGCGTGGCCTACGCCGGCTCGGTCTTCCTCCGTTCCGGCCGCACCGGCCGCTTGCTCCACCGCCTGAACGGGGACCGCGAGACCCTCGCGCTGGGAACCTGGTCGAGTCCGGCGGGCGATCTGGACCGGGACGGGCGTGACGACCTCCTGGTCGGCCGAGCGATCGGCGGAGCCGTCCTGTCCTACTCCCCTCGCCGCCGCCCGACCCCGCGCCCCCCCGGCCGCGGCCACCGGCCGCGCCCCCCCCGCCCCCGACCCTCCTCCCGCTCC
>JACNJP010000154.1:0-1492 GCA_014382465.1 Planctomycetota bacterium | reverse complement strand
GGGGCGGGCCCACCCCGTGCCCGGCCGAACACCGGGGGGGGCGTGGCGACCCCCCCCCGGCCGCGGCGGCCGGCCCCACCCCCGCCGGGCCCGCGCTCCCCGAATGGACCCCCTCGCCCCCAAGCTCGCCGCCGCTGGCGACTTCGACGGCGACGGCCGCGCCGCCCTGGTCGCCACCCGCCGCGATCTCCTCAGCGGATCCCAGGAGGTCGTCGTGCTCGCCGGCACCGACCACCGCGTCCTGCTCGAGTCGAAGCCGGACGCCTGGTCGACCGCCTTCGGCTCCTCGCTGCACGCCCGGACCGACTTCAATCTCGACGGAGTCCCGGACCTCCTGATCGGCTGGCCCGACTGGTCGACCGCCTCCGCTCGTGACCTCGGCCGCTGCCTGCTCGTGTCCGGGGCGACCGGCGCAGAGCTGCTGGTCCTCGACGGCGCCGCCGAGGATGACCGTCTCGGGGCCCGCGTCGCCGCCCTGCCCGACCGGGACGGCGACGGGGTTCCGGAGATCCTCGTGACGGCTCCCAACTCCTCACCCGGCGGGCTGAGCCAAGCCGGGGAGCTCCGCCTCCATTCCGGTGCGACCGGTGCGCTGCTCCAAGCCATTCCAGGCGTCTGGGCCGGCGAGAACTTCGGAGGCGGCCTGGCCGTGGTCGGCGACCTCGACGGCGACGGTTACCCTGACTTGGCCGTCGGCGCGCCCTGGCACGAACCCGCCGGAGGCGGTCGCTACCAGGGCCGGGTGCAGGCCTTCTCCGGCTGGAGCGGCCACCCGCTGTTCGAGCGGATCGGGGCCCAGGCGAACGACCTGTTCGGTGCGGAGATCGCCGGCCTGCGGGACGTCGATCTCGACGGGATTCCCGATTTCGCCGTCGCCGCGCCATGGGCAACGCGTGCCGGGGTCCAGGTGGCCGGCGAGGTGACCGTCCACTCCGGACGCGATGGCCGCACCCTCTTCGCCGTGCACGGCACCGGCCAAGGAGGACTGCTCGGCACCCGACTCTTCGGCCTCGACGACGCCGACGGGGACGGCGTGGCCGACTTCGCCGCCTCTGCCCCCAACCACGACGTGACGCCCTACGGAGACGAGGGAGCCCTTCACCTCTACTCCGGCGCCGACGGCCGGCTGCTGAAGAGCTGGTACGGCGAGGAGCCGGAGGCCTGGCTCGGCCGCGGCGCCGCCGCCCTCGGCGACGTCGACGGTGACGGCTGCGCCGACCTCGCGATCGGCGTGCCGGGCGCCACCCGCGTAGGCGAGGAGAACGCCGGCCGGATCGAGGTCTGGTCCGCCGTGCCCGCCCGCCCGGTCCTGCGGGCGGCGCCGGAGTGGCGCGTCGGCGCCGATCCCCGGCTCGAGGTGCGCGGCGCCGCGGGCACGGCGGGGGCCCCCCCCCCGCCCCCCTACCGCCCCCCCCCCCGCCCCCCCCCCCCCCCCCGGGCGGGGCCCCCCCCCCCCCCCCCCCTCCACCCCCCCCGGGCGCGCGCGCCCGCC
>JACNJP010000293.1 GCA_014382465.1 Planctomycetota bacterium | reverse complement strand
GGGGGCGGGCGTCCGGCGTCTGCCGCTCCCACTGGGCCCCCCCCCTGCGCCTCCGTGCCGCGCTGCCCCTCCCCCACCCGGCCGCGCCCGGCGGCCCCCGCGGCGGGGCGGGACCCCGCGACCCCCTCCCAAGCCCCGCCCGGGGTCGCGGTGCCCCCCCCCCGGACTTCACCTCAACTCCTGGAACGGACCCGCCGCTGGCGCGACACCTGGTACGACTCCACCCTGCCGTGGTGGCTGCTCGACCGGACGATGGCGACCGCCTCGAACCTGGCGACGACGACCTGTCACCGGTTGGGGGACGGCCGCTTCTGGGGCTGGGAGGGCATCGGCTGCTGCGCCGGCACCTGCACGCACGTGTGGCACTACGCCCAGGCGGTCGGGCGGCTGTTCCCGTCGCTGGAGCGTGCGCTGCGCGAGCGGACCGACTTCGCGCCGCCGGCCTTCGACCCGGAGTCGGGCCGCATCGACTTCCGCGGCGGGCTGGCAGGGCGCTGGGCAGCGGACGGGCAGGCGGGGGTGGTGCTGCGGAGCTTGCGCGAGCACCAGATGTCGCCGGACGACCGGTTTCTGAAGCGCAACTGGAACAGCATCCGCGCCGCGCTGCGCTTCCTGATGGAGCAGGACGCCGCCGACGGCAAAACCGACGGCGCGCTCGACGGCGAGCAGCACAACACGCTCGACGCCGAGTGGTACGGCCGCGTCCCCCACCTCACCGGGCTCTACGTCGCGGCGCTGGCCGCGGGAGCCGAGATGGCCGACGACGCCGGCGACGGCGCCTTCGCGGCGGAATGCCGGGAACGGCTCGAGATGGGCAAGACCGCCATGATGGAGTGCTTCGACGGCGAGTCCTTCATCCAGCTCGAGGACCCGGCGCACGCCGACGACATCGCCGTCGGCCGCGGCGTCCACATCGACCAGGTCATGGGGCAGGGGTGGGCGCACCAGCTCGGCCTCGGCCGGCTGTGGGACGGCGACGCCACCCGCAGCGCCCTCGCGGCGCTGTGGAAGCACAACTTCGTCCCCGACATGGGCGAGCTGCGGGCGACGCTGGCGCCGGGAGTCCGCGGCCGGCCCTACGCCATCGCCGGCGACGCCGGGCTGGTCATGTGCACCTGGCCGAAGGGCGGGCGGCGCGCCGACTGGGAGAAGCACTGGCAGTACATGTACTTCAACGAGTGCATGAGCGGCTTCGAGTACCAGGCCGCCGCGCACATGATCCACGAGGGCCTGGTCACCGAGGGGCTGGCGGTCACCCGCGCGGTCCACGACCGCTACCACCCGCGGCTGCGCAACCCCTACAACGAGGTCGAGTGCAGCGACCACTACGCCCGCGCCATGGCCGGCTACGGCGTCTACCTGGCGGTGTGCGGCTACGATTACCACGGGCCCAAGGGCCGCCTCGGCTTCGCGCCGAAGATCCGGCCCGAGGACTTCCGCTGCGCCTTCACCGCCGCCGAGGGCTGGGGGACCTACTGGCAGCGCTACGAGGACGACGGCATGCGCTGCGGCATCGAGCTGAAGTTCGGCAGGCTGCGGCTCCGCAGGCTCACGCTGCAGCCGCCGCCCGGAATGCAGGTCGGCGCGCTTCGCCTGGTCTCCGCCGGCCGGGAGCCTCGCGTCCTGGACTTCCGGTTCGAGCAGGACCGGCTCGAGGTGAGCCTCCCGGCGGATCTGGTCCTCGCCGAGGGCTCGGCGCTCGAGCTCCAAGTGTCCTCGTGATCCGGCTCCAGAGGCCCCCAGCGAGGCCCCGCTCCCAGGAAGCACGAACTTATTCTGATGGCCTGAACTGACCGTGATAGCCTCATTTTGGGCTTCTGGAGCCCGTCGGCGAACCAGTAGCCATCTGGTCGCGGCTGGCCCACAGCCCCCGCCTGCTCCCGGCCGCTCCCCACGGCCATGTCCGCGTGTCCATGAGGTCACCGTCATGACTCTCCGCGTTCTCCGCTCCTTTCTCAAGCCCCTCCGGCTGGCGCTCCTCGCTGCCGCAACATTCCTCTGCTCCACCGCCGGCGCCCAGGTGGTCTACGACCACTTCGACAGCCCCGCGCTCGACGACATGCTCTGGCTGGACAACCACGCGGTCAGCTCCTGGCAGACCGGCAGCGAGCTGCACCTCTCGGCCGCCACCGGCCAGGGCACCTCGCTCCCTTCGCAGCAACAGCTGCGCGGGGACCTCGAGGTGGTCATGGACTGGCGCGGCTACCAGGCCGGCGCTAGCGGCGGCAACCTCACCCTGCAGGTGCAGGAGCCCAATCAGGTCTCCTTCTACTACATGATGCGCGAGGACGGCTCCTTCGGATCGCGGATCGGCTTCTACGCGGTCGGCAATCCGGGAGGCGGCGGGCCGTTCACCGTCTCCACCGGCGCCACGGCCGGCCTGTTCCGGATCGTGCGCAGCGGCAGTCAGATCTCAGGCTACTACGACATCGGCGCAGGATGGGTCCTGCTCGGCACCTACACCTCCGCCTACATCGGCGACGCCGGCTTCCAGATGGGCATTTGGAACCTGCCGCATGTGGCGATGGACTACGTCCTGTACTCGGGGACGCCGATCTACGCCATTCCCGACATCCAGATCAACGGCTCGGACGGTCCCTTGACCGTCGCAGCCGGTACTACCCTCGACATCACGATCGCCCTCGAAGCCAACCTGTTCGCCGGCCAGCCCGGACGCGAGTTCGTGGTCGCCCTCCGCCAGGCCGGCGTGCCATTCTGGTGCCGGGGCCCGGGAAGCTGGGTGCCGTCGGCGAGCCCGCTGCCCTTCCGCAGCTCTCCACTGGCCTCCTTCGCCCCCACCTCGGTCCTCAATACTTCGCAAGTGCCGCCGGGCACCTACGAGCTGAAGTACGCCGCGCGGCCGGCGACCGGCGCGGCCGACATGCGCGTGGACTCGGCCATCGTCACGATTCAGTAACCCGGGGTCAGACATCGATTGAAACTCGGGGTCGTACCTCTCGTTCCCATCCGGTCATGCTCTGCGCGCTTCGCGCGCGGAGCATGACCGGATGGGAACGAGAGGTACGACCCCGAGTTTCAATCGATGTCTGACCCCGGGTTTCAGAAAGCCTCGCGGATCCCGGTGATCGTCACGCCGCTGGCGCTGGTGGGGAAGCTGATCCCGGACGGCGGGTCGGAGCCGATCAGGGGATCGTAGGTGATGTGCACGTTCTCGATGTCGAGGGAGTCCACCACCACCATCTGGCCGAGGATCTGGTCGTTCTGGAGCTTGTCGAGCGAGCGGACCATGGAGAAGCCGGTCAGGTGGCAGTTCTCGACCGCCTGGTCGGCGGCCGGTGACAGGATGCCGATGTGCGGCGACTGGCCGTCGCCGACGTGGCAATTCTCGACGTGGACTTGGTTGCGACCGCTGTCCCGGATCGGCCATGTGTCCTCGCACCAGATGACGATCCCGCCGTCGATGTGGCTGTTCGCGATGTGGATGGCCTGACCCGGATTGGAGATCACCACCAGCGTGGAGGTGGTGTGGACGTGGGAGATCTCGATGTCCTCGCTCCCGCCGCCGGTCCCGTCATGGATCAGCTTGCCCGGACCATCGATTGCCCAGGAGCTCAGGTTCCAGGCCGGCATCTGGGTCCGCTCGCTGATCTGCTGCTGGTCCCCCTTCTTCAGGCTGTAGCTGCGATCGGTGTACTTGAAGAGGGTGCCGTCCCAGACGTAGAACTTGTCGAAGTCGATCCCGTCGATCGAAGGCGGGCCGCCTGGCTGCCAGGACCCCGTGCCGCTCGCGCCGTTGATCCAGTCGTCCACCACGCCGGTGGTGTCCGCCAACAGCATGTCGCCGTGGATGTGGACGTGCGCCAGATCCAGGCTGCGGCCGAGGAACACCAGCGCCTTGTCGCCGTAGGTGGTCCCCCCGCCGTCCTCGACCAGCACCTGCGCTTCCAGGCGGGCCAGCGATCGACCGTGCGTTCCGTCCACCTGGAGCGTGGTCTCGCCGCCGGCGTCCAGGCGCTGGACGTCGAAGTGCAGGCCGCTGGCCAGCGTGACGCCGTCCAGGCCGGTCCCTGCCCAGTCGGAATCCAGCATCAATTGGCGCTGGGCGAACTCGAGGCCCGACTGGGCCGCCAGGTCGCTGCGCAGCTCGGCCGTGACGTCCCGCGCGACGTCGCGCTGCTTTTGGGAGGCACCGCCGAAGGTGAGCGCGAGACCGCCGATCATGGTGCAGAAGACCAGCACCATGAGCAGGATCGAGCCGCGCCGCCCCTTTCGACGGTCGCATGTCCGGTGCTTCCGCTGGAGGGTCACCCCTCCTTGGCAGCCCGCGGAGCGCCGGCTCCAGTCCATTCTTTCGTCGGCCCGGACCCGCTCCCGGTCAGGGGTGGAAGAACAGCTCCTCCATCGGCTTCCACTTCTCCGCCGGCCCCGCGGTCGCGACCGGCTGCTGGCACGGGTCGGTCTCGCGCCACCAGCGGACGGTCTCCTCGTCGGCCGCCATCGCCGCCATGTCGGCCTCGAGATCGGCGCCGCAGTACTCGAAGTAGGCGAACAGGTAGTGCCTGCCCGGCTCCAGCTCGGCGAGGTGGATGGAGTAATTGCGGATGTGGCAGGCCGAGATGCGCGCCAGCACCCCGGGCCACGGGTCGGCGTGGAGCTCCCGGTAGCGGGCGATCTTCTCGGGCCGCAGGCCGATGACCAGGGCGACGCGCTGGGGCCGCGCCCGCGCGCCGCCAGATCCGGCTGCCGAGCAGAGGAGGCCGGTCGCGGCGATCAGGAGGAGCAGGAGGGACGTCGAGAGCATCGCGAAGGCCGAGGGTAGACCGTCCGGCTCGCGGTTTCCTAGGTATCCTTGGGAGGATTGCCGCCGACGCCGGTTCCAGCCATGAACCCCCTCCGCCTCCCCCTCAGCCTCGTGGGCCTGCTCGCCGCGCCCTGCCTCGCCGCCTCGCCGCAGGCGGTCATCAGCGAGTTCATGGCCGCCAACCAGCTCACCCTCGAGGACGAGGACGGCGACGACTCGGACTGGATCGAGCTCCACAACCTCAGCGGCGCCCAGCTCGCGATGGGCGGCTGGTTCCTCACCGACGACGCCGGCGACCTCTCGAAGTGGGCGATCCCGGCCAACGTCGGCATCCCCACCGGCGGCTACTTGGTGGTCTACGCCTCGGGCAAGAACCGGGCGGTGGCCGGCAGCCAGCTCCACACCAACTTCAAGCTGACCGCCGGCGGCGAGTACCTGGCGCTGGTGAAGCCCGACGGCGTCACGGTGGTGTCGGAGTACGCGCCCGAGTACCCCGAGCAGTTCACCGACATCTCCTACGGCCTGTCGCCGAGCGCCCAGGAGCGCTACTTCCCGCTGGCGACCCCCGGGGCGGTCAACAACGCCGGCTGGCCGGCGCCGGTGCGGGTCGCCCACCTGCCCGCCGAGCCGGCCGACAGCGACGACCTGACCGTGACCGCCGAGGCGGTCGGCGGCCTCAGCGCGGCCGGCGCGCTCAACCTGCACTACCGGGTCGGCTTCGGCAGCGAGGCCACCCTGCCGATGAACGACCAGGGGACCGGCGGCGACCTGTTCGCCGGCGACGGCGTCCACACCGGGGTGATCCCCGCGAGCGTCGCGGGACCGTCGGACATGCTGCGCTACTTCGTGACCGCCGACGAGCCCGGATCCCCGGCGGGCCGCGCGCCGATGTACCTCGACCCGCTCGACTCGCCGCAGTACTTCGGCGTGATGATCGCCGACCCGGCGGCGCACAACCAGCTGCCGGTGCTGCACTGGTTCGTCGAGTTCCCCGGCGCCGCCAACACCAGCAACGGCACCCGCTGCTCCCTGTGGCACCTCGGCCAGCTCTACGACAACGTCTTCGTCCGCCGCCGCGGCGGTAGCTCGCTCTACTGGCCCAAGCGCAGCTACAAATTCGACTTCAACAAGGGCGACCACTTCCGCTTCGACCCGGGGCTCGGCCGCGTCGAGGAGATCAACCTCAACTCCACCTACGGCGACAAGGCCTTCCTGCGCCAGCCGCTGTCCTACGAGGTCTACGCCGACGCCGGCGTGCCCGGCAGCCTCAGCTACCCGATGCGGCTGCAGCAGAACGGCGCCTTCTTCAGCGTCGCCGCCTTCATCGAGCAGGTCGACCAGGAATTCCTCGAGCGCCACGAGCTCGACCCCGACGGCGCGCTCTACAAGATGTTCAACGAGGCCACCTCCTCGGCCTGGGGCGTGCAGAAGAAGACCCGCGAGTGGGAGGGCAACCAGGACCTGGGTGACCTGATCGGCGGCATCCAGCTCAACGGCGCCGCCCTGCGCGACTTCCTGTTCGACAACGTCGACGTCCCGGAGGTCATCAGCTACATCGCCGCCACCACCCTGATCCACGACAACGACCACGTCGCCAAGAACTACTACCTCTACCGAGACAGCGACGGCGACGGCGAGTGGCGGATGCTGCCGTGGGACAAGGACCTGACCTTCGGCCGCAATTACACGCTGCAGGGCGGCGTGACCAACGACACCATCTGGGCCGACGACGACCCCTACAGCCACCCGCTGTTCGCCGACCGCAACCACCGCAAGAACGACGGCCCCTGGAACCGGCTGATCGACGCCATGCACCGCACGCCGGAGATCCAGGCGCTCTACCTGCGGCGGCTGCGGACGCTGATGGACGAGCTGCTGCAGGCGCCCGGAACCCCGGCGTCCGCGCTGGTCCTGGAGCAGCGCATCGACCAGCTCCAGGCCCAGATGGCGGCCGACGTCGCCCTCGACCAGGCCAAGTGGGGCGTGCCGAACTACGGCAACACCGGCTATGACTTCGCCACCGCCCTCGGCCGGCTCAAGGACCTCTACCTGGCGGTGCGTCGCACCCACCTCTTCGTCACCCACGGCGCCAACGGCATCATCCCCGACCGCCAGTCGGCGGCGATCCGGGTGGCCTTCGGCCGCATCGAGGACAACCCGGTCTCCGGCAATCAGGAGGAGGAGTTCATCGAGCTCCTCAACTCCAGCGCCGAGGCCGCCGACGTCTCGGGCTGGACCCTCAACGGCGGCGTCGACTTCGTCTTCCCCGGCGGCGCGGTGATCCCGGCCGGCGGCTCGATCTTCGCCGCCGAGAACCCGGCCGCCTTCCGGATGCGCGCCAGCGGGCCCTCGGGCGGCCAGTCGCTGCTGGTGGTCGGGCCGTACAGCGGCAACATCAACCCCGGCGAGACCCTGGCGCTGTGGGACCGCGGCGGCGCGCTGGTCGCCGCCACCGACGGACCGGGGCTGTTGGCGCGCGACTTGGTCGCCGGCGCCACCGCCAGCTTCGTCGTCGCCGGCGCCGCGCCGGCCGCCCTTCAGCCCCTGGCCTATTCGCTTACCGGCCCCCGCCCGAGCAGCGCGAGCGA
>JACNJP010000271.1 GCA_014382465.1 Planctomycetota bacterium | reverse complement strand
CCGGTCAGTTCCAGGCGGGAGGGGAGTCGGGGAGGTTCTGGTAATCCTGGCGGTCCTGGGCGGTGCTGCGGAGGACCTCGAGGACGCGTTCGGCGCGGGTGCGTTGATCGAGGATCTCGAACAGGGCCTGCTTCTCCTCGATGCCGTTGGGCAGGGCGACCAGCAGGACGTCGGCGAGGTAGCCGAGCGGCGCGCGGGCCTCGACCATCAGGGAGCCGTCGGCGAAGTCGATCAGGCCGTCGCGGAGCGCCAGGCGCACCGCTTCGGCGCCGGGGTCGTCGTGCGCCAGCTCCTCGACCGGCTCCACCTGGACCTGGCGGTAGAGGGTGTCGGTGACGACCTCGTCACGGATCCGGACCCGCTCGATTCCCTGCAACAGGATGTTGTAGCGGCCGTCCACCTTGGCGCCGGTGTGAAGCAGCCTGCCCAACCCGGCGATCGGGTGCACCGGCGGTTCCCCGAAGTAGCCGTCCTCCCAGCCGTCCTGGAGCAGCCCCAGGACCACCCGGTCCTCGCCCTTCGCCACCAAGTCCTCGACCATCTGGATGTAGCGCGGCTCGAACACGTGCAGGGGCAGGATCGCGCTGGGATAGAGCAGCACGTTCGGCAACGGGAAGAGAGGGACTTGGAGCACCATGGAGGATCAGGACGATTAGCAGCACCTACGGCGCCGATCACACGATTCGAGTCGATTTCAGCCCTTCACCGGCTGGCGGACCCGGCGCCCGAACTCGGCCATCGCGGCGCGCACCTCGGCGGCCGGTAGCCGGTAGCGGATGTCACGCAGCAGGTAGTCTTCCAGGAAGCTGGATTCCAGCCCGGGCAGGTCGGCGGCGGCCGCGAACTGCCGCCTCCGCCCCAGGCCGGCGGTCGCCGCGGGCTCCAGGACCTCCGCCGCTCGCGCCGGATCGAAGCCGGGCCGCCCGACCCAGCCGGCGAAGACGAAGGGCAGCCCGGTGAGCTCAAACCACTCGGCGCCGAGGTCCACCGGCCGCCAATCGGGGCGCTCGGCCGCGGCCAGCAGCGCCGGGTCCCCGATGCGCTGGACCGCGTCCACGCCGGCGGCGAAGTCCTGGTCGTCTCCCGCCAGCTCCACCGCCTCGAAGTCCGCCCGCCACCGGTCCCGAAGGATCGACGTGGCCAGCACCCGGCCGGTGCGGCTGTGGGGGTCCAGGCCGACCCGCCGGACCCCGGACGGGTCCACCAGCCCGGGCCGGAGCAGCAACAGGACCGAGCGCACCGGGCCGCGGGAAGCGATCACCGGTCCCTGCTCCCACAAGCGGTAACGCGGATCCTCGACCGCCAGGATGGACGAGGCCAGCGCCACGTCCAACTCGCCCGCCGCCAGGCCGCGGGCCAGCTCCGACGGCGGCGCCGCCACCAGCTCGACGTCCGCCCGCTCTTCCAAGCCCCAGGTGAGAGGCCGGGCCACCAGATAGGGGACCGTGCCGACCCGCAGCATCAGACCTCCAGCGGACCGGCGGGCGCCACGGCCCGCTCGGGCGCCGGGTCGCCGTCCTCGAAGCTGCGCAGCACCCGGTAGAGGGTGTCGCGCTCCACCGGCAGGCGGCCGGCCTCTCGGATCAGCTTGTGGATGGCCAGGCGGTCGAGCTGCTCGGGCGTGCCGGCGCCGGCGTCGTGGTAGATCTTCTCCTGGCTGACGGTGCCGTCGAGGTCGTCCGAGCCCATCGCCAGCGCCAGCTGCGCCACCGGCAGCCCGAGCATCACCCAGTAGGCCTTGACGTGCGGGATGTTGTCGAGGAACAGCCGCCCGATGGCGATCGAGCGCAGGCGGTCCAGCGGGCTCGGGAAGGGCAGATGGTCGATGCCGGTGTTGGCCGGGTGGAAGGCCAGCGGCACGTAGGTCTGGAAGCCGCCGGTCTCGTCCTGCAGCGCCCGCAGCTGCGCCAGGTGGTCGACGCGCTCCTCGAGCGTCTCGGTCATGCCGTAGAGCATGGTGCAGTTGGTGCGGAAGCCGAACTCGTGGATGCCGCGCGCCAGCTCGATCCAGCGCTCGGCGCCCATCTTCTTGGGGTAGAGCTCCTGCCGCACCCGCTCCGAGAACACCTCGGCGCCGCCGCCGGGCATCGAGTCGAGCCCGGCCTCCTGCAGCTCGGCCAGCACCTCGGCCAACGGCTTGCCGGCGGTCTTCACGATCTGGTCGATCTCGACCATCGTGAAGGCCTTGACGTGGATCTCCGGCCGGGCCGCCTTGGCCGCCCGCAGGATGTCCAGGTAGTAGCCGTAGTCCAGCGCCGGCCACACCCCGGCGACCATGTGGACCTCGGTCGCCTCCGGGTTGGCCTTCGCCAGCTCCGCGTGCACCTGCTCCGGCGACATGCAATAAGCGCCGTCGTCCTTCGGCCGCCGCTGGAAGGCGCAGAAGTCGCAGAATTTGTTGCACCAATTGGTGTAGTTGACGTGGATGTTGACGTTGTAGAAGGCCACGTCGCCGTGCAGCCGCTCGCGCACCTCATTGGCCAGCACACCCAGCAGGGCGACGTCGTCGCTGCGGTACATCGCCAGGCCGTCGGCGGGGCTCAGGCGCTGGCCGGCGCGGACCTTGGACGGAATCCCCCGCAGGCCGGTGGCGGCGGCGCGCTCCTCGAGAGCATCGAGCGGAAGCTCCATTCCGCCATTGTAGGACCGGCCTGTGGCGCCTTCAGTCCTGAACCTGGAGCGCCAGGTGCTCAGGATCGTCGAGCAGATCGCCGCGCTCGGCGGCCTGGACGCCGCCCGGCAGCGCCCGCAGGGCGTCGAGGGCGATGCCGGAGAGTCCGAGCACGGTCGGGTGCAGTTCATCGGCCTGGATCAGCCCTTCGCCGGCGCGCGGCGCGAGGACCAGCAGGTAGGTGCCGTCGCGGTCGCCGGCCCAGGCCCGCAGCCGGCGGTTGGCCGCCGCCAGGGTCTCGGCGGCCGGCATCTGCGAGCGGGCGAGCATCTTGCCGACCGACGCGCTCATGTCGGGGATTTCGCCCAGGACCAGCGGGCAGCGGAAGCGCGCCAGGCCGGCCAAGCCGCGCTCCAGCTCCTGCAGTCGCTGCTCCTCCGACTCCTTGCCGCCGTAGACGAACCAGAACAGGTAGTCGATGGCGACCACCGCGGTCGGCTCCTCCGCCAGGGCCTGGTCCAGCAGGATGCGCCCCCAGTCCTCCGGGTTGATGAAGAACAGGTCGGTGGCGTGCGCGGCCGGCGGATCGTGCTCGACCAGCAGCGCGGCGTCCAGGATCTCGGCCAGTCCGACCGGGCGGCCCCCGTCACCCTGCGTGCCGTAGCCGACCGAGGCGCTGGCGCCGAGCACCGCCAGCCGCTGCCAGGCGGCCGGGTCGGCGGCGGGCTCGGCGACGGCCGTGGCCGGAGCCAGGACCGGGTCGGCGGCCGCCCGCGGGGTCGGCAGGCAGGCGCCGAGCAGCCAGGCGGCGCCGACGGCGACGGCGAAACGGGTCCAGGATCGGGTGGCGGGACGCATGCTATGGTCCGGCCGGGGCCGCCGGCCGGTCACCCGATTCTAGGCCATGGCCCCCGCCGCGGACGATGCGCGATCCCCTCCACTCGATCTCGGTCAAGCACAAGCTGGCGCTGATGTTCGTCGTCCTGTGCCTGATCGCCTTCGGCCTCGGCGGATTTCTGATCTCGCGCTCGGCCCGCGGCGTGCTCGAGCGCGAGATCCACAGTCGCCTGGTCTACCAGTGTCAGGCTTACGCCACCGCCCTCGATTCCTACCTGCAGATGCTCGAGCGGCGCACCGAGGACTTCGCCTCGGACGGCCACATCCGCGAGCTCCTGCACCGGATCAGCGGCCGCCCGGGAGGGGAGGAGGCCGATGCCCTGCGGGCCGAGCTGGGCCGCCACCTGCGGAAGAACAAACTGCCGCTGGTGGCATCCTTCCGCGACCTGACCGTGGTCGACCGCGCCGGACAGGTGGTGGTGGCGGTCCACGACCTGGGGAGCGCCCAGGTGACCCGGCTGGCGGTCGAGGCCTCGGGCTCGGAGGGCAACTGGTACAGCGGCGTCCTGCCGGCGGTGCCGGCGGCCTACCGGGAGGCCGAGGGCGGCCCTGGACCGACCGGCCTGGCCATCGGCACGCCGCTCTACGACCTCGACGGCGCCGAGCGCATCGGCTCCCTGCTGGCCTGGGTCGACGCCGGCGCCTGGCTCACCGAGGCGGTCCGGTCGGTCTCCCACACCTTCTCCGAGGGCGAGGACCAGGCCCAGCTGAGCCTGCGCGACCGCCTCGGCCGGCGCTTGAGCGTCCGGCGCGAGTCGACCCAGTCCGGGGACCTCCGGACCGCCGAGTACCGCAGCGACCCGCCCGCCCCCGGGACGGCGCCGTCCGGCGTCCGGCAGGTGCCGCCGATCGTCGAGGTCTTCGAGATCCCCGCCAACGGCTGGGAGATCGAGGTCATCCTGCAGGTGGACCGGGCCCTGGAATCGGTCTCCGGCCTGCAGAGTGATTTCCTGGGCGTCGGGGTGGTGCTGGCAGTCCTGTCGGCCTTCCTGATGTTCTTCCCGATCCGCTTCCTGGCCCAGCCGCTGGTGCAGATGGAGCAGGCGGCCCAGCGCATCAGCAGCGGGGAATTCGGCAGCCGGGTGGCGGTCAACAGCGGCGACGAGATCGGCCGCCTGGCCAGCTCCTTCAACCGCATGGCCGAGGCGATCCAGGAGCGCGCCTCCCGGCTCGAGCGCAGCGCCGGCGACCTGCGGTCGGAGCGCGACCGGCTCAACACCGTGATCTCGTCGATGCGCGACGGCCTGCTGGTGCTCGACGGCCGGGGCGAGGTGGTGCTGAAGAACGCCGCCGTCGAGCCGCTGATCCAGCTCCGGGACACCGGCGGCTCCGGCGCCAGCCGCCACGTCTGCAAGGTCGAGCCGGCGCCGGCCGACTGCCTCGCCTGCGTGTTCCAGCCCCACAGCGACCAGCAGTCGTGCGTCATCGAGGCCGGCGGCCGGGTCTTCGAGGTCCACTCGGCCTCGCTGACGCCGGACGAGCACGGCCGCTCCGGGCGGGTGCTGGTGTCGCGCGACGTCACCGACCGCATCAACCAGGACGAGCGCGAGATCCACCAGGAGCGGCTGTCGGTGCTCGGCGAGGTGGCGGCGGTGGTGGCCCACGAGCTCAACAACCCGCTGGCGTCGATCTCGATGTTCAACCAGATGATGGAGGCCGAGCTGGAGGCCGGCTCGCCGCTGCGCGAGAACGTCGAGGTCATCCAGCGCAACACCGAGACCTGCAAGAAGACCATCCGCGAGCTGCTCGACTACGCCACCGGGGCCTCGCCGGAGATCGGGCCGATCGACCTGCACGACACCGTCGAGAGCATCGTGCGCTTCCTGCGGCCGATCAGCGACCGCGCCAGGGTCCGGCTGGTGACGCGCCTCGAGGCGGGCAACCCTTGGGTCACCGGCGACGAGGTCCAGCTGCGGCAGGTCTTCGTCAACCTGGTGATGAACGCCGTCCAGGCCATCGTGGACGGCGGCGAGGTGGTGCTCGAGAGCTTCGACGAGGACGATCACCTGGTGATCGAGGTGCGCGACACCGGGCCGGGCATCAAGCCCGAGGACCGCGGCCAGATCTTCCGGCCCTTCTTCACCACCAAGGCGCGCGGCGACGGCACCGGCCTCGGCCTCTCGACCGCCCAGCGCATCGCCGAGATGCACGGCGGCGGCCTGACGCTGGCCGAAAGCTCTCCCGCCGGCACCGTCTTCCGGGTACGCTTGCGCGCCCGTCAGGAGGTCTGACCCCCCGCTCCCGGCGATGCACGACGCCAACGATCTCAGCCAGCTCCGCGTCCTCGTGGTGGACGACGAGGACGACATCCGCCTCGGGCTGAAGCGCCTGATGCAGCGGCTCGGGGCCCGCGTCTCCGAGGCCGCCGACGGCGCCGCGGCGCTGCGCGAGCTCGAGCGGCGGCCGGCCGACCTAGTGCTGAGCGACCTGATGATGCCCGGCATGACCGGCGCCGAGCTGCTGCCGGAGATCAAGCGCCGCTGGCCCGGCACCGAGGTGGCCATCCTCACCGGCTACGGCACGGTGCAGACGGCCGTGCAGTGCCTGCAGGAGGGCGCCGCCCACTTCCTCACCAAGCCCTTCGACAACGAGGAGATCCTGCGGCTGGTGCGGCGCCTGGGCTGCCAGATCCTGGCCCGCCGGAGCGCCGACGGCGGCGGGCCGGGCGCCACGCTGGTGGCCGAAGACCCGGGCATGAAGCGGGTCCTCGAGCTGGTGCGGCGGGCGGCGCCGAGCCCGATGCCGGTGCTGATCGAGGGCGAGAGCGGCACCGGCAAGGAGTTGGTGGCCCGGGCGGTCCACGCCGCCAGCCAGGTGGCCGAGCTGCCGTTCCTGGCGGTCAACTGCGCCGCGCTCTCCGACACCCTGCTCGAGTCGGAGCTGTTCGGCCACGTCCGCGGGGCCTTCACCGGCGCCGACCGCGACCGCCGCGGGCTGTTCGCCGAGGCCGGCGGCGGCACCGTCTTCCTCGACGAGGTGGCCTCGATGTCGCCGGCCTTCCAGGGCAAGCTGCTGCGGGTGCTCCAGGAGCAGGTGGTGCGGCCGGTGGGCGGCAGCCGCGACCTGCCGGTGCGCTTCCGCCTGGTGGCCGCGACCAACCGCGACCTTCAGGAGCAGGTGTCCCGCGGCGCCTTCCGCGAGGACCTCTACTACCGGCTTCAGGTGGTGCGGATCCACATCCCGCCGCTGCGGGAGCGGCCGCAGGACATCCTGCCGCTGGCGGCGAGCTTCATCGCCCGGGCCGCCGAGCTGTGCCGGATCTCGCTGGGGGAGCTGCCGGTGCTGGGCGCCGACGCCGAGCGGGCGCTGCTGGCCTATTCCTGGCCCGGCAACGTCCGGGAGCTCGAGAACGCGGTCCAGCGGGCGGTGGTGGTGTGCGTCGACGGCGCCGTCCGGCCCTACCACCTCGGCATCGGCGGCGGCGCCTGGGGTGAGCCGACCGCGGGGGAGGGGCAGGCCGGCAGCTACAGCGAGGCCAAGCAGCGCGCCCTGGTGCAATTCCAGCGCGAATTCGTCGAGCGGGCGCTGGAGCGGACCCGCGGCAACGTCAGCCAGGCGGCCGAGGCCTGCGGCCTGACCCGCGCCGCCTTCCAGAAAATCCTCCGGCAGCTGGGCGTCGACCGCACCGATTTCCTGGCCGATTGAGCCCTGGCGGCGCCGGGCTGCTTCCTCCAGGAAGCAGCGCGAAGCGGCGGATCTAAGGCGGATTCCGGCCGGCGGCCGCCGGCGGTGCCTCCTCGAAGAAGCACCGCCGGCGCCGGGAGGCTCCCGGCGGCCGCTCCTGGGCCCCGCCTCCCCGCGCCGGCGCGGCCCGGCCCCTGCCTTCAGGGGGCGGACCCGCTCGCGCGGTCCCC
>JACNJP010000167.1 GCA_014382465.1 Planctomycetota bacterium | reverse complement strand
GAATTCGTGGCCAGGCCGACGCGGGAGATGAAGGAGCAGGGCGTCAGGACCCTCGACGTCGCCAAGCGCCTGATCGACCTCGGGGTGCACCCGCCGACGGTCTACTTCCCGCTGGTGGTGCCCGAGGCGATCATGGTCGAGCCGACCGAGACCGAGTCGCGCGAGACCCTCGACGCCTTCGCCGCCGCCATGAAGCTGATCGCCGCCGAGGCCGTGGCCGGCGGCGAGGAGCTGCGCGCGGCGCCGGTGACGACGCCGGTCGGCCGGGTCGACGAGGCCCGCGCCGTCAAGGATCCGCAGCTCTGCTACCGCTGCTCTTGAGCGGCCCCGAGCCCGCCCCGGCCCGCCGGATCGACGATCCGCCGCTGGCCGGGGCGCGGAACATGGCGCTCGACGAGGCGCTGCTCGAGTGCCGCCTGGTCCCGACCCTGCGCTTCTACCGCTGGGCCCGGCCGACGCTGTCGCTGGGCTACTTCCAGCCGGCGGCGGACCTCCCGCTGGCGGCGGTGCGGGACCGGGGCGGCGAGGTCGTGCGGCGCTCCACCGGCGGCAAGGCGATCCTCCACGACCGCGAGCTGACCTACTCGCTGTGCGCGCCGGAGCGCGGCGTCCTCGGCGGCGGGCCGGCGGCGGCGATGGCCGCCCTGCACCGGGTCCTGGGCGCCGAGCTGGAGCGCCAGGCCGGGCAGCGGATCGCCCTCCGGCGGGCGCGGCCGCTCGCCAGCGACGTCCCGGGCAGCGCCTGGTGCTTCGAGGACTCCTCTCCGCTCGACCTGTGCCTCGGCGGCCGCAAGCTGCTCGGCAGCGCCGCCCGCCGGCGCCGCGGCTGGATCCTGTTCCACGGCAGCCTGGTCCTGGGGAGCCCGCCCGAGACCCCCGGGGTTGCCCAGCTCGGCTTCGAGCCGGACCGGGACGGCCTGGCGCGGGCGGCCGGCGGCGGGCTCGGCTACCGCTTCCTCCCCGGCGCCTGGAGCGAACAAGAAGACGCGGCGGCGATGGGCATCGCCGCCGCGCGTTTCAGCCGGCAGGAGTTCACCTGCCGCCGCTGATCCGGACTAGTGGACGGTCACGGTCAGCATGTTCGAGTCCCACCACTGGCCGCCGATCTCGGCCGCCACCTCGAGGTAGAGGGTGCGCCCGCTGGCCGCGTTCGGGATCACGGCCGTGTGGCTGCCCGAGCCGGAGCCGCTGTGGGTGCCCTGGGTGATGATGTTCACCGGCAGGCCGACGTCGAAGCTATGGCCGCCGTAGGTGGCGCCGGCGTTGCTGGCGCTCCACACGAAGTAGTAGTTGGAGTACGGCGGGGACGCGGCCCAGTTCCAGGTGGCGGTCACCCCCGGCCAGAGGTTGGTCGGGCCGCTGAGGTTGATGGTGTTGTTGCCGCCCGAGACCGGGGTCGACGGGGTCACCACCAGGGCGAAGTCGCAGTCCGGGATGGTGGTCCCGTTCTCCTCGTGGGTGTCGACGTTGACGTCGTCGGCGAAGACCTCGATGGTCCAGGTGCCGGCCACCGGGTTCTGGACGAACACGTTCTCGACCGTGTCCTTGGTGTTGGAGACGCCGCCGGCGGTGCTGTACATGCCGGTGACCAGGCCGTTGTTGCCCCAGTACTGGGTCCCGGTGGGCGAGGTGACCCGGACCGAGAGGTCGTTGATGCGGTGCAGGACCGAGCTGGTCGTGCCCGCCGGGTCGATGTAGACCAGCGTGGCGCGGAATTCGTCCTGGCCGGCCGGCACGTCGATCTGGTAGGCGATCGACTGCTGGTCGCGCAGCGCGACGTCCTCGTCGACGATCAGGGCCATCGACCGCAGGTTGTAGAGGCGCTCGAGGTCGGGGCGGCCCCAGCCCTGCTTCATCCGGCTCAGGTCGGTGCCGCTCATCGGCCACTGGTGGGCGCTGTTGATCAGCAGGGCCTTGCCGACCGTGTTGTGCGGCCGGCTGTCGAAGACCGTCGCGCCGCCCGGGTTGGTGCCGAACTCGTTGTGGTGCCACATCTGGTAGGCCAGGCCGAGGTGGCCGGCGACGATGGGCGTGGCGGCGGAGGTGCCGCCGAAGTTGGTGTAGTTGTCGCCGCTGGCGTAGCCGCCCGGGTCGGCGTCGGAGCTGTGGACCGCGTCGTAGTAGGCGGCCAGGTCGGGCTTGACGCGGCCGTCGGCGGCCGGGCCGGTGGAGCCGCCGCCGTTGTGGCGGTCATCGCTCTCGATGGTGTTGTTGAAGTGGTAGACGCCGCCGATCGAGATCACGTTCTTGGCCCAGGCCTGCCCCCGCGACGGCGTGCCGCCGGAGTTCGACTGGGACTGCAGGATCGACAGGTCGTTGATCCGGATGATGTCGTCCATCTCCTGGGAGTAGGAGTCGTAGGCAGTGGTCCGGGCGCTGCCCCAGGAGTTGGTCTGGAACACGCACTTGTAGACGTTGACGGTCTCGCTGGTGAGCGTGTAGCGGTTGCTGAAGTTGTAGTTGGCGAACACGCCCTGGGCCATCGGCATCATGCCGCGGGCGTTGGGGTGCGAGCTGCCGTCGCCGAACACGATGCCGAAGGTGCAGCTGCCGTGGCTGGTGTCGGAGCCGAAGCCGTTGTGGCTGGTCGGGAAGCGGGGCGAGGTCCAGTCGTCGTGGACCGAGTCGAGGCCGGTGTCGCAGTCCTCGGCCACCACGCCGCTGCCGTCGTAGCCGGCCACGGTCTCGATGTAGTTGGCGCCCATGACGGTGCGGACGTTGTCCATGTCGGTCTCGGGGGCGCTCCACTCGTCGACGCCGAGCACCTGGTCCATCGACAGGACCTGGAGCAGCTGGGCGCGGTCGAGCGAGGCCTCGATGACCCAGCCCTCGTCGATCATGAGGTCCACCAAGCCGCCCATCTCGGCGATCTCAGCGGCGACCTCCAGCTTCTCGCGGGGCCCCCACTCGCCGACGATGACGCGGAAGCGGCGCGGGCTGAGCTGCCCGGCCCGGTAGTCGATCATCAGCTCGTCGGAGGGCTTGTAGGCCGGGTGGAACGGGCCGACCCAGCGCACGAAGGGCAGCGCCCGCGCCAGCTCGGCGGTCTCCGGGCTCATGCGCCAGATGTTGGCGTGGTTGCCGAGGTAGCGGTGATCCACCGCGCCCAGCGCCCGGAGCTCCTCGCGCCAGGGCTCGAGGCCCTTGGTCACGTACTGGACGATGAACAGCTCACCGTCGTTGCGCGCCCGCAGCTCGGCCGGGACGACCGGCTCGCCGTCCTTCAGGGGATCGAACTGGGCGTAGCGCAGCAGGATGTCGTAGCTGGTGGGCAGCGCCCGGCCGAAGCTGACGCCGCCGTCGTAGGAGACCGCGAAGTGGGGCACCCCGCCTTCCGTCCAGCGGAGGGCGACGGTGCCGCGGTGCTCGAGGGCCGTGAAGCCCTCCACCGCCGCGGTCGGAGCGTGGTCGAGCAGGCCGCCAGACCAATGCTGGCCATCGGCGGGCTGCTGGGCGAGGAGCGAGCCGCCTGCGACGGACGCGACGAGGCAAACGCTCAGGGGAAGAGAGGAGATGAAGCGCTGGAGCATGGTGATCCATCCTAACCCAGAGAGACATGTTCGGGGCAGCCCCGCTAGAATCCCGGAAGGGAAAATCCGCCCCACGATGCAGCAGTACCTCGACCTCATCCGGCACGTCCTCGACCACGGTGAGCGGCGCGGCGACCGCACCGGCACCGGCACCCTGTCGGTCTTCGGCACCCAGTGCCGCTTCGATCTCAGGACCGGATTTCCACTCCTCACGACCAAAAAGGTCCTCTTTTCGGCGGTCGTCCGGGAGCTGATCTGGTTCCTGAAGGGAGCCACCAACATCCACCAGGACCTCACCCAGCACACCCCGATCTGGGACCCGTGGGCCGACGCGGACGGTGAGCTCGGCCCGATCTACGGCTACCAGTGGCGCAACTGGGGCGGCCAGGGCATCGATCAGATCCGGGACGCGATCCACCGCATCCGGACCGAGCCGGAGTCGCGCCGCATCCTGGTGAGCGCCTGGAACGTCGCCGACCTGCCGAAGATGGCCCTGCCGCCCTGCCACGCGCTGTTCCAGTTCTACGTCGCCGGCAGCCGCCTCGACTGCCAGCTCTACCAGCGCTCGGCCGACCTGGCGATCGGCGTGCCCTTCAACATCGCCAGCTACGCGCTGCTGATGATCCTGGTGGCCCAGGAGTGCGGCCTGGAGCCCGGGGTGTTCGTCCACACCCTCGGCGACGCCCACGTCTACCTGAACCACCGGGAGGGCCTCGAGGAGCAGCTCAGCCGCACCCCGGGCCAGCTCCCGCGGGTGCGGGTCGCCCGCAAGCCGGTCGACGAGGTGCGCTTCGAGGACGTCGAGCTGCTGGGCTACGACCCCGCCCCCTTCATCAAGTTCCCGATCGCGGTCTGAGGCATGCGCGAATTCGAGATCGTGGTGGCGACGGACGACGAGGGCGGCATCGGCCGCGACGGCGACCTGCCCTGGCGCCTGCCGGCGGACCTCGCCTACTTCCGCGAGCTGACCACCGGCGACGGCGGCAACACCGTCATCATGGGCCGCCACACCTGGGAGTCGATCCCGGAGCGCTACCGGCCGCTCCCCGGCCGCCGCAACGTGGTGCTGTCTCGGCTGGGCGTCCACCCCTTGCCCGAGGGCGTGCTGCAGGCCACCGGCCTGGAGGAGGCCGTGGCCCTGGCCGGGGCCGGCGGCCAGGTCTGCGTCATCGGCGGCGGCGCGGTCTACCGCGAGGCCGTGCTGCGGCCGGAGTGCAGCCGGGTGCACCTCACCCGGATCGCCGGCCGCTTCGGCTGCGACACCTTCTTCCCGGCGATCGAGGCCGTTGAGGAGGAGTGGGTCGAGGAGTTCCGCTCGGGTTCCCGCGCCGGTCACGGCGTCCACTACGAATTCCTGCGCTACCGTCGGCGCTGAGCCGGGGCGGTCAGGCCCGGCGCGGGCGCGGGCGCGCCAGCAGGCCGCCGGCGAGGGCGGCGAGGGGCGCCAGGGCGAAGCTGATGGCCAGCCACCAGGCCGGCCTCGCCTCGGCCTCCGGGAGCCCGGCGAGCATCGCCAGCAGCAGGACCACGGCGAAGCCCAGGGCGTGCCAGAGCGGACGCCGGCCTCCCAGCGCCGCGGCGGTGAAGCCGCCCAGCAGCACGCCCGCGCCGTGGGCGGCCAGCAGCAGGGCCAGCTCGCCGCCGTCGGTCACGGGCGCGGCGTCGCCGGACGCGGAGAAGCGCAGGAAGGCGATCGGCAGGCCCGGGCTCATCGCGGTCGTGACGACGCCGGTGACCAGGAAGCCGGCGAGGACCGCGAGCACGCTGCGCAGCATGCGGCGAGCATAGGGGAATCGACGGCCTGGATTCCAGCGGCAGCGCTCCCCTTCGGGGGCTTCGCCCGGGATAGCATCCGCCTGGCCCCCGTCGGGCCCGCCCCCCGATGCTGCTCCTGCTCGCCCTGCCGCTGCTCCAGCTCCCCGATTGGGAGGATCCCGCGGTCATCGGCCGCAACAAGGAGGCGGCCCACGCGATGCTGCTGCCGCAGCCGAGCCTGGAGGCGGCCCGCGACGCCGCGCCGGACGCCGAGGGGCGGTTGGCCTCGCCCTGGCAGCGCAGCCTGAACGGCGACTGGCGCTTCCACTGGGCGCCGCGGCCAGCCGAACGGCCGGCCGGCTTCGAGGCGCCGGACTTCGACGACTCCGGCTGGGACACGATCGACGTGCCGTCCTGCTGGCAGCTACGCGGCTACGGCCAGAACCGCTACCTCAACCAGCCCTACTGCTTCCCGCCCAACCCGCCCTTCATCCCCCACGACGACAACCCGGTCGGCAGCTACCGGCGCAGCTTCGAAGTGCCGGCCGAGTGGGACGGCCGCCGCGTCCACGTGATCTTCGAGGGCGTGAAGAGCGCCTTCTCCCTGTGGGTCAACGGCGAGAAGGTGGGGTATTCCGAGGGCGGCATGACCCCGGCCGAGTTCGACCTGACCGCTTTCGTGCGTCCCGGCGCCAACCAGATCGCCGCCGAGGTCTACCGCTGGTCGGACGGCAGCTACCTGGAGTGCCAGGACATGTGGCGCTTCAGCGGCATCTACCGCGACGTGCGGCTGGTGGCGCTGGCGCCGGTGTACGTGGCCGACGCCTGGGCGCGCTGCGAGTTGGACGAGGAGTATCGGGACGCCGTGCTCACCACCACCGTGAACCTGCGCAACCGCGGGGGCGCCAGCACGCTGCCCGCCCACGTACGAGTGAGCTTGTGGGACGGCCAGCAGCAGGTCGGCCAGATCGCCAACGGCAACTTCGGCCTGGAGGCGGGCGCCGATCAGGAGCTGGACCTGGTCATGCCGGTGGCGGCGCCGCGGCTGTGGTCGGCGGAGCTTCCGGAGCTCTACCGGCTGGTGGTCGAGCTCGACCGCCTGGACGGCGCGCCCGAGTTCCACGCCTTCGACTTCGGCTTCCGCACCAGCGAGGTCCGTGGCGGCCAGCTGCTGGTCAACGGCCAGCCGATCCTGATCCGCGGCGTCAACCGCCACGAGCACGACCCGGACCAGGGGCGGACCATGCCCTACGCGCGCATGGTGCAGGACGTCGAGCTGATGAAGCGCAGCAACATCAACGCCGTGCGCACCAGCCACTACCCGAATGATCCGCGCTGGTACGAGCTGTGCGACCGCTACGGGCTGTACGTCTTCGACGAAGCCAACATCGAGTCGCACGGCATGGGCTACCAGCCCGATCGCACGCTCGGCAACGACCCGGTGTGGGAGAAGGCGCACCTGGACCGCACCATCTCGATGGTCGAGCGCGACAAGAACCACGCCTCGGTGATCGTCTGGTCGCTCGGCAACGAGGCCGGCGACGGCGTCAACTTCGTCGCCACCAGCGAATGGGTCCACGGGCGCGATTCCACCCGTCCGGTGCACTACGAGCGCGCCGGCAGCCGGCCGCACGTCGACGTCATCAGCCCGATGTACGCCTCGCCGCAGTGGGTCGAGCGCTGGGCGCAAGAGGAGCACGACCGGCCGCTGATCCTGTGCGAGTACGCCCACTCGATGGGCAATTCGACTGGCAACCTGAAGGAGTACTGGGACGTCTTCGAGGCGAACCGGCAGACCCAGGGCGGCTTCATCTGGGACTGGGCCGACCAGGGGCTGCGCAAGGTGTCGGAGCCGAGCTGGGCGCTGGTCAAGGGGGTCACGGGCGCGGTCACGGACCTGCACGGACAGGTCGTGGAGACCGGCGGGCTCGGCGCCGGCGCCCCCCCCCGGCTCGCCCCCCCCCCCCACCCCCCGCGCCGCCGGCCCCCGCCCCCCCCCCGCCAAGGACCCGACCCCCCCCGCGGGCCCGCCACCCCCCCCGCCCGGGGGGCGCCCCGGCCGCGCCCCCGCCCCCCCCCCCCCCCCGGCCCCCGCGCCCCCCCCCCCCC
>JACNJP010000156.1 GCA_014382465.1 Planctomycetota bacterium | reverse complement strand
GCCCCCGCCCCGGTGGCGGTCTACTCCGGCCAGGCGGGGGTCGAGGCCCCGGACCCTTCGTTCGGCGGCCAGGGCCCGCCGCTCGCCGGCTGCTCCTCCTGCGGCGGTTGCGTGATCGGCTGCCGCATCGGCGCCAAGAACACCCTCGACCAGAACTACCTCCATCTGGCCGAGGCGCTCGGCTCGGTGATCCAGCCCGACACCCGGGTGGACGCCGTGGGTCCCCGTGAGGGCGGCGGCTACGCCGTCCGGAGCCGCCGCCAGCGCTGGACCGCCGACCGCGTGGTGTTCGCCGGCGGCGTGCTCGGCACGGTGCCGCTGCTGCTGAAGATGCGCCAGGATCCCGCCGGCCTGCCGGCGCTGTCGCCGCGGCTCGGCGACTTCGTGCGCAGCAACTCCGAGAGTCTGATCGGGGTCAGCACGCGGCGCCCCGACCTCGACCTGTCCGCCGGGGTCGCGATCGGCTCGATCCTGCACCCCGACGCCCACTCGTCGATCGAGCCGGTCCGCTATCCGTCGGGCTCGGGAGTGTTCCGCCTGCTGATGGCGCCGCACGCGCCGGGGAAGAACGCCGCCGTGCGGCTCGCGCGGGCGGCCGGCGAGCTGCTGCGGCATCCGTGGCGGTGGACGCAGGCCTACTGGAAGCGGGACTGGGCCCGGCGCACCTCGATCCTGCTCT
This sequence comes from Planctomycetota bacterium, assembly GCA_014382465.1. Classification (GTDB taxonomy): domain Bacteria; phylum Planctomycetota; class UBA1135; order UBA1135; family UBA1135; genus J029. Next base: position 6,719 of record JACNJP010000156.1, on the reverse strand, counting down.
ACATGCGCACGCTCGAGGGCAGCCTGCGCCTGCGCCGCGGCCGCTTCGGCGGCCTGCGCAGCGGCCTGGCCGACGGCCCGGCCCCGACCGCGGCGATTCCCGAGGCCACCGAGCTGGCGCGGGCCTTCGCCGAGGAGGTCGACGGCGTCGTCTCCAGCCTGATCACGGAGACCGCGTTGGGCATCCCGTCGACGGCGCACATCCTCGGCGGCGCCTGCATGGGCGCCAGCGCCGCGGATGGCGTCATCGGCGCCGACCACCAGGTGCACGGCTACCCCGGGCTCTACGTCGTCGACGGGGCGGCGGTGTCCGCCAACCCGGGCGTCAACCCGGCGCTGACGATCACCGCGCTGGCCGAGCGGGCGATGAGCGCCATTCCGGAGAACTCGCCGTGACCGCCGCCGTCGAGCGTGCCGACCTCGTCATCACGGGCATCGAGCGATGAGCGGTCCCGCGCGACCGCTTCCTACCCCGGAATGTCCGGACTGCTCGAGCCCGCTGGAGGAGGAGCAGCACCTCGACCTGGTTGTGGATCGCTGCCGCCGCTGCCAGGGCATCTGGTTCGATGAAGGCGAGCTGCTCGCCTTCCGCAGGAGCGCGGTCGACGGCGCCGGACTGCCGCCCAGCGAGCGGGCCATCGCCTTCCGGCCGCTACGCTTCCAAGGGGCGATCGATTGCCCGCGGTGCCGGGCAGCCTCACTTGAGGTCGGCGAAGCTCTCGGCTGGAGGCTCGGGCGCTGCTCCCGGTGCCGCGGCGTCTGGGTGGAAGGCCGCCGCCTGCGTCAACTGCTCGAGCCGCGGGATGGGGCTGGGGGCCTGGACAGCTGGTGGCTAAGCCTGCTCGGCGAGCTCCTCACCTGGCTGCCCAGGATGACCTGACCGCGCTCCGCGCTACTTCTCGCTCTCCTTCTTCTTCGGCGGCGAAACCCGCGGCTTCTCGCGCAGTGGGTGGAGGTGGGCGATGGCCTTCAGCATCTTCTCGGGATCGAAGGCCTCGTAGGTCGGCGACTCGTCGTTGTGGCACTGCGAGCACAGCGCCAGGTCGGGCACCACCAGCTCGCCGGGCGGCAGCTCGGGCAGACGGTCGGTCGGCACCTTGGTGGCCTTGGCGGCCTTGCGACCGTCGATGTGGCCGCCGGCAGGTCCGTGACAGGACTCGCAGCCGACGCCGTCCTCGAGGCTGAACTTCTTGCCGAACCTCTCCTCGTCGCCGAGGAAGGCGGCGCCGGTGACGTGGCACTTCAAGCACTCCGGCGCCTTGGCCGCGTCCTTCAGGCCGAGCTCGGCGGCGATCTTCTTGGCCGCCTCCCCCTTCAGGGTCTCGAAGGCCTTGGCGTGACCGCTGTTCTCCCAGCAGTCGTAGGAGTCGCCGGTCTCGGCCTTGTTGTGGCACATCTTGCAGCTCTTGCTGCCCAGGTAGGCCTCCTTCGAGGCGAGCATCGCCGCGTGGGCGGCGGAGTCCGCCTTCTTCCAGGCGGCGGCAACCGGCTGCGGATCCTGACTGCGGAGGGCGACGGCCGGCGCGAAAACGAGCGCGGCGATGCCGGTGAGGAAGAGCAGGGAACGGGTCGGGCGCATGCGGGTGAGGCTCCAGTCGGACGGGAAAGGAACGCGGCAGTGGAGAGACGCAGGAGGGGCGCCGCCGCCGGTGGCGAAGGTGCTTAAGCCGCCCTACGGAGCCGACAAAGACCCCGTCGCCGGAATCTCCGGCGGCTGGCCGGGCGAGGAGGCAGCTTGGATCCCAGAATCTAAGCCGCTGAGAAGTCTGCTTCCTCTCCTTCGGCCTCCGCGCTGTCCCCCGAGCGGCCGAGACGGAACGAGAAACCGGACGCCTCGCTCCACTCGACCCGGACCGAGCCGCCCTGCGCGAACTCCCCCGCCAGGATCCGCGCCGCAAGCGGGTTGAGCAGCTCGCGCTCGAGCACCCGGCGCAGCGGCCGGGCGCCGAAGTCGGGGTCGTAGCCGATCTCCGCGAGGTGGCGGCGGGCTCCCGGCGAGACCTCCAGCCCGAGCTGGTGGCTCTCGGCCAGGCGGGCGCCGGCCTTGCGCAGGTGGATCTCGAGGATCGCCTCGAGCGTCTGCTTGCCCAGCGGGCGGAACACCAGCGTCTCGTCGACGCGATTGAGGAACTCGGGGCGGAAGTGGGCGCGCGCGGCTTGGCGGTAGCGGGCCTCGTAGCGCTCGGGGTCCAGGTCCTCCGCCGCCACGCCGAGGGCGCCGCCGAGGTTCGAGGTCAGGATCAGCAGGGTGTTGCGGAAGTCGACGGTGCGGCCTTGCGAGTCGGTCAGGCGGCCGTCGTCGAGCACCTGCAGCAGGGTGTGGAAGACGTCCGCGTGGGCCTTCTCGACCTCGTCGAAGAGGACCACGCAATACGGGTGGCGGCGCACCGCCTCGGTGAGCTGGCCGCCCTCTTCGTGGCCGACGTAGCCGGGCGGCGCGCCGATCAGGCGCGACACGGTGTGCTTCTCCTGGTACTCGGACATGTCGAGCCGGACCATGGCGCGCTCGTCGCCGAACAGGTCGGCGGCCAGCGCCTTGCTCAGCTCGGTCTTGCCGACGCCGGTCGGGCCGAGGAACAGGAAGCTGCCGAGCGGCCGGTCGGCGTCCTGCAGGCCGGCGCGGCCGCGGCGCACGGTGTCGGCGACGGCGCGCAGGGCGTCGTCCTGGCCGACCACGCGCTCGCGCAGGCGCTCCTCGAGGTGCAGCAGGCGCTGGCGCTCGGTCTCGAGGAGGCGCTCGACCGGCACGCCGCTCCAGGCGGCGACCACCGCCGCCACCTCTTCCGGCCCGACGCTCTCGCGCAGCAGCGGCCGCTCGCCCTGCAGCTCGTGGAGCCTGGCCTCGGCCTCGGCGATCGCCTTCTCGCGCTGCGGGATCTCGCCGTAGCGGATGCGCGCGACCTCCTCGAGCTGGCCGTCGCGCTCGAGCTGCTCGGAGCGGGTGCGCAGCTCCTCGATCTGCTGGCGCAGCTCCTGGGCCTTCTGCAGCGCGCCTTGCTCGTTCTGCCAGCGGGCGCGCAGGGCCTTGGCCTCCTCCTCGACCGCCGCAAGCTGCTGGTCGATCTTGGCGATCTCGCCGCTGGAGCGGCTGCCGCCCTCGGCCTCGAGCCCGGCGCGTTCGATCTGGAGCTGGCGGCTGCGGCGCTCGAGGGCGTCGAGCTCGGCCGGCATCGAGTCGAGCTCGAGGCGGATGCGGCTGGCGGCCTCGTCGATGGCGTCGATCGCCTTGTCCGGCAGGCGGCGGTCGGGCAGGTAGCGGGAGCTGAGCCGGGCGGCCGCCAGCAGCGCCGCGTCGAGGATCTGGACGCCGTGATGGTTCTCGTAGCGCTCCTGAAGGCCGCGCAGGATGGCGACCGTCTCCATCTCGGAGGGCTCCTCGATGCGCACGGTCTGGAACCGGCGCTCGAGGGCGGCGTCCTTCTCGACGTACTTGCGGTACTCGTCGAGGGTGGTGGCGCCGATGCAGCGCAGCTCGCCGCGGGCCAGCGCCGGCTTGAGCATGTTGGCGGCGTCGACCGCGCCCTCGGCGGCGCCGGCGCCGACCAGGGTGTGGAGCTCGTCGAGGAACAGGATGACGCCGCCGGCGGCGTCCTGGACCTCCTGGATCACCGCCTTGAGGCGCTCCTCGAAGTCGCCGCGGTACTTTGCGCCGGCCAGCAGCGCGCCGAGGTCGAGCGCCAGCAGGCGCTTGCCCTGGAGCCCCTTCGGCACGTCGCCGGCGACGATGCGGGCCGCCAGGCCCTCGGCCACGGCGGTCTTGCCGACGCCGGGCTCGCCGACCAGCACCGGGTTGTTCTTGGTGCGGCGCGACAGGATCTGCATGACCCGCCGGACCTCGTCGTCACGGCCGATCACCGGATCGGTCTTGCCCTCGCGGGCGCGGGCGGTGAGGTCGGTGGTGTAGCGGGCGAGGGCCTCCCCCTTCGATTCGGGGTCGTCATCGGTGACCCGGCGGCCGCCGCGCAGGTCTTCGAGGGCGGCGCGCAGAGCCTCCGGGGTGGAGCCGGAGGTTTGGAGGGCCTTCGCCAGCTCCGACTCGGAGGCAACCAGGGCCAGCAGCAGGTGCTCGGTCGAGAGGAAGTCGTCGCCGCGGTCGGCCCGGACCACCTCGGCGGCGTCCATCAGGTTGGCGGTCTCCCGGTCGAGGGAGATCTCGCCCCCCTGCACCCGCGGCAGCTTGGCGAGTTGGTCCTCGGCCAGCCGCGCGGCGAGAGCCGGACCCGCCCCGGTCTTGGAAAGCAGACCCGCGACCAGCCCCTCCTCCTGCCCCACCAAGGCCAGGAGCAGGTGAGCCGGAGTCAGAGCCCGATGGGAACGCTCCCTCACCAGCCGCTCAGCAGCCTGGAAAGCCTCCCGTGTCTTCCGCGTCCATTGTTCAGGGTTCATCACCCCGCCCCCGATTCAAACCCCGTGCCGCGGAATATCCCGCAATACCCTGCCGAAATGGCAGCTATTCGGGGTCGTACATCAATAACAATCGATGTACGACCCCGATTACATCTTCGAGATCGGGGCGACGGTGGGGGCTAGGAAGAAGCGGCCGACTTGGGCTTGGAAGCGGCTGCCGTCTTCGCGGACCATTTCGAAGCTGCCTTCCATGGTGCCCCAGGGGGTGCGGAGGGGGCAGCCGGAGACGTAGTCGAAGCTCTCGCCCGGGGCGATCTCGGGCTGGTAGCCGACCACGCCCGGTCCGCGGACCTCCTCGAGCTCGTTGTCGGCGTCGCGGATGACCCAGTGGCGCGCGCGCAGCTTGGCCCAGCGGTCGCCCTCGTTTGAGATCACCACCCGGTAGACGAAGGAATAGCGCCCCAGGCTCGGATCGGATTGATCCGGCAGATACTGGGCTCCGACGCGGACCCGGATGCCCTCGGTCACAACGTCGGAGTGACCGGTCTGGTCAGCGGTAGCGGTCATCTCCCCCCTCTAGAACCGGATGGGGTCCTTTTCCAATCGAGTCCTCGCCCGGCCCTTGCTAGCATGCCGGACGCGAACCGAGATGACCGGAATTCTGGAGGACCACGGCCACCGGAGACGGCGGCAGGCGACCGGGCGAGACCCCCGTCGGGGCCGCGTCCTGCTCCAGGCCCTGCTGCTGCTCGGCTGCGGCGCCGGCGGCTTCCTCGCCGGAAGCGGCGCCCTCGCCGGCCCAGACGAGCACGAGCGCACCATCACCGACCTCCAGGAGCAGGTCGGCGGCCTGAAGCTGCGCCTGGAGATGCTCCGCGAACGCCAGCGGGTCGCCCTGCTCGACCAGGTCGACCAGGGTCCGAGCGAGCGCCGCCCGGGCGAGAGCCGGACCCGCTTCCGCTTCCGCGAGACCGGCCCCGACGGCGCCACCCTCGGCGAGCCGCAGCGCTTCGAGCTCGAAGGCGACGTCGTCTACCTCGACGCCCAGGTGATCAAGTTCGACGACGAGTTCGTCGAGTCACGCGACCTGGCGCGCGGCTCCACCCTGCTGCTGTTCCGCCGCGTCTTCGGCGAGTTCCAGGCCCCCAGCGACGGCTTCCTGATCGACACCGCCGGAGCGCGGCCGCTGGCCTACTCGGCCGAGGACGGCGCCCCCGCCTTCCACGAGGAGCTGTGGCGCGACTTCTGGCGCTACGCCAACGAGCCCGAGGTCGCCCAGCGCTCCGGGGTCCGGGCGATGCACGGCGAAGCGCCCTACGTCAAGCTGGTCCCCGGCAAGAGCTACCAGGTCGAGCTGCGCTCCTCCGAGGGCCTGACGATCCGGGTCGTGCCGCCGCCTAAGGAAGACTCGCCCCCGCAGTGAGCCAGGTCCAGATCCACGACGACCCGGCGTCCGCCGGCGCCGCGGTCGCCGCTGAGATCGCCGAGCTGATCCGCGCCCGCGCCGCCGAAGGCCGCACCGCGGCGCTCGGCCTGGCCACCGGCGCTACCCCGGCCTCGGTCTACCAGGAGCTGCGGCGGCTCCACCGCGAACAAGGCCTGAGCTTCGCCGGGGTCCAGAGCTTCAACCTCGACGAGTACTGGCCGATCGATCCGGCGCACCCGGAGAGCTTCCAGCGCTCCATGCGCGAGCAGCTCATTGACGCCATCGACCTGCCGCCGGCCGCCTTCCACATCCCCGACGGCCTGACCCCCGGCGCCGCGCTGCCGGCCGCCTGCGCCGCCTACGAGCGGGCCATCCTGGACGCCGGCGGCCTCGACCTCCAGCTCCTCGGCGTCGGCCTCAACGGCCACATCGGCTTCAACGAGCCCGGCGCGCTGGCCGGCAGCCGCACGCGGCTGGTGGAGCTGGCCGAGAGCACCCGCAGCCGCGCCGCGGTGGCCTTCGGCGACGACGAGGTGCCGCGGCGCGGCCTCACCATGGGCATCGGCACGATCCTCGAGGCCCGCCGGCTGCGGGTGCTGGCCTTCGGCGCGCAAAAGGCCGGGATCGTCGCCCGCGCGCTGGCGAGCGCGCCGACCCCGGCGCTGCCGGCCTCGCTGCTGGGCGGCCACCCCGACCTGGTCTGGGTCCTCGACCGCGCCGCCGCCGCCCGGATTCACTCGGGATCGGTGTAGCCGAGGTAACCCAGGCCCTCCAGCTCCGCGGCGAGCTGCCGGTCGGGTTCGACGACGCCGGTCCAGTCCTCGGTGAGCACCGCCCAGCCGCGGCTGCCGTCCTCGAGCCGGATCCGCACCTCGGTCCGCGCGTGGCCACCGCGCCGCGTCCGCCTGACCCGGCGCCGCCCCCCCCCGGCCCCCCCCCGGCCGCTC
>JACNJP010000224.1:9559-35657 GCA_014382465.1 Planctomycetota bacterium | reverse complement strand
CTACGACCACGGCACGCGCGCGATCATGGCCGGCTACCTGATGGTCGCCTACGTGATCGTGTTCCTGGCGACGGTGGTCTACAGCGGCGCGATGGCGCTCAACGGCATCTTCCAGCTCCCGGCGGTTTGCGCCGACAGCTTCGGCCTGTCGCTGGCGGCCGACGCGCCGTGGCGGGAGAGCGCCGAGTTCTGGTCGACCGTCAGCGGCATCTGGCTGATCGGCATCATCGCCGGCGCCTACACCGTCTACGGCGGGCTCACTGCGGTGGTCTGGTCGGACCTGCTGCAAGGCGGCGCGCTGATGCTCGGCGCCGCCCTGGTGACCTGGCTGGCGCTGTCCGAGCTCGGCGACGGCAGCGTGCTCGCCGGCTGGGCCTCCTTCACCGAGGCCAACGAGGCCAAGCTGCACACGGTCTTGCCGTGGAACGACCCGGACGTGCCGTGGCTGGCGGTCTTCATCGGCGGCCTGTGGATCCCCAACCTGTTCTATTGGGGGCTGAACCAGTTCATCACTCAGCGCACGCTCGGGGCCAAGAGCGTGGCCGAGGGCCAGAAGGGCATCCTGTTCGCGGCCCTCATGAAGCTGGCGATCCCCTTCATCATCGTCATGCCCGGGATCATGGCCTACCAACTCTACAGCGAGGAGATCCTGGCCCTCGGCGGCAACGCCGGCGACAAGGCCTACCCGTTCATGATCGCCCGGCTGCTGCCGCCCGAGCTGCGCGGGGTGATGTTCGCGGCGCTGTGCGGGGCGGTGATGAGCTCATTCAACTCGGGCATCAACTCGGCCTCGACGATCTTCACCATCGACCTCTACAAGCGCTACCTGAATCCGAAGAGCACCGCCGCCAACGACGTGCGGGTCGGCCGCTGGGCTACGGCGGTGATCGTCGTCCTGGCCTGCCTCTGGGCGCCGGTGATCTCGAGCTTCGAGGGAGTGTTCAAGTACATCCAGGAGATCTGGGGCTTCATCAGCCCGGGCATCCTGGCGGTGTTCCTGGTCGGCATCCTGAACCGCCGCACCCCGCCGGCGGCCGCCCGCGCCGCGCTGCTGCTCGGCGTGCCGCTCTACGCCGTCGCCCGCTTCGGCGGGCTGGTGATCGACACCGGCTGGATGCACGCCTTCAACGAGATCGCCTTCCTCCACCACATGGCGATGATCTTCGTGCTGCTGGTGGCGGTCATGCTCGTCATGACCCGCCTCGACCCGCTGGCCGCGCCGCGCGTGATGCCGGTCAGCCGCATCGACGTCACCCCGCACCCGCGGGTCAAGCTCTACGGCAGCATCATCGTCCTCCTCACCGCCGGCCTCTACGCGATGTTCTGGTAGGGCAATTTAGGGGTCAGACGTCGATTGTTTCAGAGGCGCCCCTCAAACAATCGATGTCTGACCCCTAATTACACCCTCAGCACCTCGTCCTCGGTCAGCAGGCGGTCGCTGTTCTTGGCGGCGGAGAGGATGGCGTCGATGCGCTCGTCGGTGGCGGCCAGGCCGCGCTTCTCGAGGAAGTAGATGACGTTCGACTTGCCGCTCATGGGGCCGACGCTGATCTTCTGCTCGAGGCCGAAGTCGTCGGCCGGCACGCCGGAGTAGACGCGGTTGGCCAGCCAGGTGTCGTTCTTGCGGAAGGCCTTGACCACCGCCGCAGCGTGCACGCCGGTGCCGGTCTCGAAGGCGTCGCCGCCGAACACCGGGTACTCGCTGCGCACCGGGCGGCCGACCGCCTCGCTGGCGACGCGCACGTACTCGCCCAGGCTGGACAGGTCGCGCTGGATCCAGCCGAGCAGCTTCAGGTTGACCAGCAGCAGGTCCATCTCGGCGTTGCCGGCGCGCTCGCCGATGCCCAGGGCGCAGGCGTGGGCGCGCTCGACGCCCTCGGACAGCGCCGACAGGGTGTTCACCAGCCCCAGCCCGCGGTCGCGGTGGCCGTGCCAGTCGATGCCGGCCTTGAAGTTGCGCGCCACCATGTAGCGCTTCATCCACGACACCAGGTTGCGCACCGAGCCCGGCGTGCCGGCGCCGACGGTGTCGCACAGGCACACCCGGTCGGCGCCCTCCTCGAGCGCCGCGCCGTAGAGCGCCTCGAGGATCTCCGGCGTCGAGCGGATGGTGTCCTCGGTGACGAACAGCACCGGCAGGCCGTTGCGCTTGGCGAAGGCCACCGACTTGCGCACGTTGCCGACCATGCGGTCGAGCTCCCAGCCCTCGGCGTAGGCGCGGATCGGGCTGGAGCCGATGAAGGCGCACACCTCGATCGGCGCGCCCAGCTCCTGGACCATGTCGACCACCGGCTCGATATCCGAGACGACCGTGCGACAGGCGACGTTCGGCGTGATCCCGAGCGGCAGCATCTCGCGCGCCAGCGCCAGGATGTGCTCGCGCGCGTGCACCCCGGCGCCGGGCAGCCCGATGTCGGCGGTGTCGATGCCGAGCTGGTCCATCAGGTGGATCAGCTCGATCTTCTTCTCCAGCGGCGGGTCGATCACCGACGGGCACTGCAGCCCGTCGCGCAGGGTCTCGTCGTCGAGCTGGACCCTGCCCTTGGGCGCCGGCAGGCCGTGGTGGCCGTGGGCCTCCCAGTCGAAGATCAGGTCCTCGTGCGCGGCGCCGTCACTCATCGCCGTTCAGGAAGTCGTCGATCTCGCGGTCGTCGAGCCGCGGCGGAATCCCGACGCCGCTGAGCAGCTCGTCGGCGGCCCAGTCGGACAGGGTCAGGTCGGTGGCGAGGGCCTTGCTGAATTCGTGGCTCTCGGCGGCGCCGACGATCCCGGCGCGGCGCAGCCGGCCCTTGGGGCCGATCATGTCGCGCTTGGCGAACAGGTCGGTGCGGTTCTCCGACACCACCCGCAGGCACTCCAGGGCCGAGATGTACGGCTCGCCCTCCACCAGCTCGCTGAAGAGCAGGTGGACGACGACCAGCAGGTGGTCCACCCCGAGCTTCTGCTCGCGGCGGAAGTTCTCGATGCGGTAGCCGCGACCGCCGGGCGTGGCCTGGAGGCGGCGGCGGATCAGGACCAGGGCGCTCCTCGCGGCCTGCCGCAGCTGGCGGAAGCGCGGCGAGACGCTGCCGCTCGGGTCCTCGGGCGGGAACAGCGACTCGGCGCGCGACATGCACAGGTTGCGCCAGCCGAACAGCTCCCACAGCAGCTCCTCCTCGTCGCGGTAGGGCCGCGGTTCGACGGCCACCTCGGCGTCGCCGTCGCCGCCCCATCCCGGGGCCCAGAAGAGGGTCATCGCCGCGGGCGAGGCCGAGAACCAGGTGTCGAGCGGCTCGTGGCCGCGCGGCTGGGGCTGGGCGTACAGCCACTGCTCCATGCGGAGGCGGCCATCCGGGCCGAGCGCGCCGAGCGCCTGGGTCCGGGTGAAGCCGGCGTGGCGGAGCAGGGCGACCAGGCTGCCGCCGGTCAGCGGGTCGCTGGCCCCGGCAAGACGGCGGTGGAACAGCAGCGCCAGGAGCAGGAGGTCGGCGTCCTCAAGGGTGGAGGCGACGCCGTGCTCGCGCAGGGAAGGCAGCTCGTCGAAGAAGCGGCCGCGGAGCTCCAGGACCTGGGCCCGCGTGCTGGCGGAGGCCTCGGAGTCCGTGCTGGGGTTCCGGGCCTGGAGCTCACCGATCTGGTCGCAGAGCTGGAGGAGGCCTTCGAGCGGGGTCATGGAGTGCCCATTGTAGGCGGTCGCGAAACCTATAATCCCCGACCATGGCAGGAGCTCGCAGGCGGGAACGACGGCATCAGGTGCTTCTGGCGCTCCGGGACCACCTGGAGCTGCCCGCGGGCACCCCCTTCCTGCCCAGCGACCGGGCCCACGTCGCCGACATCGCCGACGTCCTGTGGCTGGATTTCCAGCCGGAGGAGGCCCGCCACCTGTTCCAGGGCTTCGGCATGGACCTCGCCGCCGAGGTGCTCGAGGAGGCCGAGCCTCGGTTCGCCGCCAAGCTGCTCCAGGACGTCGACCCGAGCTTCCTGGGCCAGCTCCTCAACCTGCTGCCGGCCGACGACGGCGCCGACCTGCTGGAGGAGCTGCCCGAGTCCCTCGGCCAGCTGGCGCTGCGGCACGTCGACGCCGAGGACGCTTCCGACCTGCGCCACCTGGGCGCCTACGACCCGGACAGCGCCGGCGGCCTGATGACCACCGAGTTCATCGAGGTCAAGGCGGGCGAGAACGTCGGCGACGTCCTCAAGCGGATCAAGCGCGGGGAAGGCGAGGAGGCCGAGACCATCGACACCCTCTACATCACCGGCGCGCAGGGGGAGTTGGAGGGGGTGATCTCGGTCCGCGAGCTGCTGGAGGCAAACATCCACGACTTGATCGGCGACCTCGCCAACCCGGACGTGATCCACGCCCGCGTCGACGAGGACCGCGAGGAGACCGTCCACCGGCTCCTGCACTACAACCTGTCGACCATCCCGGTGCTCGACCCGCGCGGCCTGATGGTCGGCATCATCACCGCCGACGACGCCCTGGAGGTGCTGGAGGAGGAGGGCTCCGAGGACGTGCTGCTGCTGGCGGGCGCGAGCGGCGCCTCCGAGGCCTCCGAGTCGCTGTGGAAGAAGGTGATCCACCGCGGCCCGATGCTGCTGGTCACGGTGCTGGCCGGCCTGGCGATGTCCCGCGCCATGAACTTCTTCGCGCCCGACGCCGAGCTCGGCGGCGGAGCGGGCGGCGAGACCTGGCTGACCGTCCTGTCCTTCTTCCCGATGGTCCTGGCCTTGTCCGGAACCATCGGCAGCCAGACCTCCGCGGTCCTGGTCCGCGGCTTCGCCGTCGGCCAGATCACCGCCGGGCGGCGCCTGTCGGTCTTCTTCGGCGAGTTCCAGGTCGGGGTGGCGCTGGGGACCCTCTGCTGCACCATCGCCGTGCCGGCCGCCGCGTTCTTCACCGGCAACTGGCAGATCGGGATCGCCCTGGGGGTGTCGCTGCTGCTGGCGATGACCTGGGCCGCGACGGCCGCCAGCTCGATCGCCATGGGCTCGCAAGCCGCCGGGCTCGACCCGGCCCTGGTCTCGGGCCCGGTCATGATGGCGGTGAGCGACCTGTCCGCCGTCCTCCTGTTCTTCGGGGCGGCCCACATCCTGCTGCCTTGAAGCGCCGCCCCCTGGTCCTGCTGGGCGTGGCCGCCCTCGCCACCCTCGGCCTGCTGTTCCAGCCCGTGCGGATCCTCGGTCCGTCGATGCTGCCGACCCTCGAGGACGGGGAGCTGCGCCTGACCGTCCCGCTCTGGGCGGCTCCGCCGTCGCGCCACGACCTGGTGGTGTTCCGCGAGCCCGACACCGAGCTGGTGGCCGTCAAGCGGGTGGCGGGCCTGCCGGGGGAGCGGATCCAGCTCATCGACGGCGACCTCTTCATCGACGGTGGCCGTCACGCCCGCGCCGTCGGCGGCCCCGAGGACCTGGTGCCCCTGGTCGACGCCGAAGGGACCGAGATCGCCGCTCAGTTCAACCTCCCGGACCATGGAGAGGAAGGCGCCGCCATCCTCCATGACCAGGGGCGCGCCTACCTGCGTTCGGTTCCGCTCGACGGCTACCTGAGCCGCGGGGCGCTCCACGAGGGCGCGCGCCCGGCCTCCGATCTCGGCCTGGCCGCCGATTTCGAGCTGCTCGAAGCCGGCAGCCTGTTCGAGCTCCTGGTCGTGGAGGGAGGCACGACCTTCGCCCTGGCGATCGGGGAGGGGAGCTGCACCCTGTGGGAGGGGGAAGTACTGCTGGCATCGACCGAGCTGCCCCTCGACCTGGATCGCGGGCAGCTGTTCCTCGGCAAGGTCGATCAGCTCCTCTACGCCTGCCTCGATGGCCGCCTGCTGTTCGAGCCGGCGCCCTTCTCCCCGATCGCCGCGACGCCGATGGTCGACGCCCTGGCGGGACCGCCCTTCGAGCAGGCCGGCTTCGGCGGCCACCAGGTGCTGCTGCGCCGGGTCCGGGTCGGCCGCGACCTGTTCCGGGATCCCGCCGGAACCTACGGCTGTTCCAGGGAGTTGCAGCTCGCGGAGGACGAGTACTTCCTCCTCGGAGACAACCCTGGTTCGAGCCGAGATTCCCGTCATTACGGCCCCGTCCCCCGCGAGCGCCTGCTCGGCGCGGTCGGTTCCCGCTTGTGGGGACCCGCCGGTGGTTGACCCGGGCCCCGACCGGGGAATGGAGCTGATGCTGGCCTTCCAGGCCGGCGAGGAGGCGGCCTTCGACGAGATCGTCGAGCTCCACTCCGGCCAAGTCTTCGGCCTCCTGAGGCGCCTGCTCGGCCCCCATGCGGCCGTGGAGGATCTGGCCCAGGAGTCCTTCCTCCGGCTCTACCGCGCCCGCGAGCGCTACCAGCCCCGCGGCAAGCTCAGCACCTTCCTCTACCGAATCGTCTATAACCTTGCCCTGAATAGGCTTAGGGACGGGAAGCGGCGCCGCGAGGTGGGCATGCCGAGCACCGCCGACGGTGAACGGATCGACCTGGAGGACGCCGGCGGAGAGGCGCCCTGGGAGGAGCCGGACCGGCGCACCTGGGCCCGGAGGATCGAGGAGGCGCTCGAGTGCCTACCCGAGAACCAACGCGCGGCGCTGGTGTTGCAGCACTACGACGGCCTCGACCTGGAGCAGATCGGGGAGGTCCTCGGCATCAGCGCCAAGGCCACCAAGTCCCTGCTGCACCGGGCCCGGACCAAGCTTCGCGAGATCCTCACCCCCTATCGAGAAGCGGAACATGACTGAAGACTGGCTCGAAGACCTGCTGGACCGCCACCCGGGCGAACCGGTGCCGGAGGGATTCTCTCGTCGGCTCCGGGCCCGCATCGAGGCCGACCAGCACCCCGCGCCGATCCTGCGGCCCTCCTTCGGGGCGTGGCTGGGCCGCGGCGTGGCGGCCGCGCTGCTGCTGGCGGTCGGTTTCTGGCTCGGACGGGACCAGCCCGAGCTGACCCTGGATCCGGTCGATCCGAACCTGGAGGCGCTCACCGTCGGCGGAAGCCCGGTCGACGCCGACCTCCTCGCGGAGCTCTACCAGGAGCAGGAGCTGCTCAAGGCCTGGGACCTGGTCGTGGGCCAGGACCTGGAGCTCGGCCTCCGGGATGCCACCACCGGCACCTGGGAGCTGACCGAGGAGTCCGACGGATGATCCTGCTGCCCCTCGTCCTGGGTTGGCTGCCGGCCCCCGCTCCGCCCCAGCAGGTCGCCGCTCCCGAGGCCGCGGCGAGGGCCGCCGAGCTCCCCCAGGAGCCTGGCGCGGCCGCATCAGCCGGAGCCCCCTCGGGCGCCGAGCAGGCCCAGGCCTGGTGGAGTAAGTTCAGCCCGGAGGAGAAGGCCCGCTACCGCCGCCGATTCGAGGAGCTGAACCAGCTCAGCCCGGAGGAGCTCGAGGAGGTCCGTCGCCGCTATGACGCCGTCGCGCGCCACCGGCGCCGGGTCTGGACCGAGCTGGCGCCCGAGGAGCGAGAGCGGCTCGGTGCCCTGGCGCCCGCCGAGCGGGAAGCGGCCCTCGACGAGCGGGTCCACGAGCGTCTGCGCCGGCGGCACGAGGAGATCGCCGGCCAATTCGGACCCGGCTTCCGGCCTGAAGGCCTGCGCGGGCCGCTGCACGAGCGCATGGACGCCTCCAGCCGCGTGATCGAACGCCTGCGGTCGGAGGACCTGCTCAAGGAGCTGGACAAGCTGCACCAAGAGGGCTGGATCGGCGACAAGGCGGCCGCCTGGCTCAAGGAGGCGCCGGTCGCCGAGCAGGCCTCGGCCCTGCTCGACGCCCGCAAGTGGCGCCTGCTGGCCCACTCTCGCGAGCAGGGCCACTTCGAGGAGTGGCAGCTCGACTCGCACGAGCAGCGCATCCTGGCGGAGATGCCGTCACGGGACTTCCTGATCGCGATCAAGGAGCTGCAGTGCGGCATGCCGCGGGAGCAGGTCTTCGCGCCCGGCGGCCCTTGCGGACCGCCGCCCCTCCCGGGCGAGCCCAAGGGCGGCTGGCGTCGCGGCGGTGACCGCCGCTGGGGCGGCGGCGCCGACGGCGAACGCGAGGGATTCAGGCCCAGGTCTGGGCAGGGTCCGCCGTCCGACCGCCGGCCGGGCGGCGGCGGCGACCGCCGGTAGGGCTGATCGAGAGCGGTCTCCGACGCAGCCGGGGGGGGCTGGATCAGCTCTCCTCAGAGCGGGCGCCTGCTGGCATAATGGACCGTTCCCCACCATGAAGGCATCTCGCGCAATCCTCGTCGGCTGGGCCCTGGGCATCTTCGAGTCCGGCATGGTCCTGTCCAGTCTCCTGCACTTCTCCTCGGGCCCTTGGTTCGTGGTCATGGCCGTGGTCTCGCCCATGGTCATCTATGGCCTGGGGGGCTGGGTCCTCTCCAAGTTCCCGGGCGCCGACCGCTATCCCTGGGACATCCTGTTCTTCCTGGGAGCGCTGGTCCTGGTCCACCTCAGGAGGCACCTCTACATCGGCACTCACGGGCTGCTCAACTCGCTGGGCATGGCCGGCGAGGAGCAGCACGCGGGCTTCGGCATGGTGTTCCTCGCGGCCTTCCTCGCGCTGGTCCTGTGGCAGATGGTCCGGGATCCTGAGCGGCGGAGCCGGCTCGGCTCGGTCGTGGGCACGGTCGCGGGGCTCTACATCCTGGTCCGGCTGCGGCACTTCTCCAGCAACCGGCCCCAGGATCCCCGCCAGTGGGGCGACCTCGCCGGCGTCCCCTTCGACCTCGGGACCGACTGGATCTGGATCGCCGCGGCCGTCGTACTGGTCGCCTGGATCTGGTTCGTGCCGCCGCGCCTGCTGCGGCCGAGCGCCTGGGTCCCCAGGCTCGCCGCCGCCTCCATCCTGGTCCCCTTCGTCACCCTCGGCTACCTGTGGGCGAACCTCGAGAAGGAGCCGATGCGGATGGCCGAGGCCGAATTCCCGGGCGGCGCCGGCCCCAACGTCGTGCTGGTCTCCTGGGACACGGTCCGCGCCGACTCCCTGCCGCCCTACGGCGGCGGCGGCCTCGACACGCCGGCCCTCGACCGCCTGGCCGCCGAGGGCGTGCTCATCGAGCGCTACCACACCATCGCGCCGATCACCGGCCCGGCTCACAACTCGATGCTGACGGGGCTGTATCCCCCCAGCCACGGCCTGCGGGTCAACGGCAACGCCGTCCACCCCGAGGTGCCGCGGATGCCGGAGCTGTTCCGCCAGAACGGCTACGCCACCGGCGGCTTCGTCTCCGGCCTCCCGGTCCGGCGTCAGTACGGCTTCTTCCGCGGCTTCGAGACCTTCGACGACCGCCCGGAGATCTCGGCCAAGCTGCCGATCTTCCACAGCGCCGGCTTCCTGGTGCGGACCGTGGTGCTGGTCGATCGCCTGCAGCCGCTGCTGTCCCTCGTCATGCCGCCGAACATCGACTTCGTGTCGACCACCACCCCCGGCCACGTGACCGCGAGCCGGGCGGCGGCGTGGGCCACGGAGCAGGACCGGCCGTTCTTCGCCTGGGTCCACTTCTTCGACGCCCATGACCCGCGCGACACCACCGGGGTCTACGAGGAGTTCGTCGAGCGCGCCCGGGCGCGCGCGGCCGAGGGGCCGAAGGCCGCCCACCCCGAGGCCCAGGAGAGCTGGATCCTGCAGCGGGCCGAGATCGAGTTCATGGACGCCCAGCTCGGGAAGCCCCGGGAGGGGCTGGAGGGGAAGGACCCCGGCGTCCGGAACGCGGTGGTGGGAAGCGTCGCCGCCCAGGGCGAGTGCTTGGGGGAGGGACAGGACTTCCCTGAGCTCTGCCCCGGGCGCGGGCTGCGGGTGCAGCCCGCGCCGAGCCTGTTCGAGGCCACCCAGCACGTCGTGTGCATCATCAAGCCGCAGGCGGGGGTGCCGGGCATGCTGCCGGGCGGGTCGCGGATCGACGACGACACCGCCTCCCACGTCGACCTGCTGCCGACCCTGCTGCAGCTCGCCGGCCTGGACGCCGCCGCCCCGGAGCTGCTCCAAGGCCGCTCCCTGCTGCCCGCCCTTCGCGGCGAGAAACGCGGCGAGTGGGGCCTCTACCTCGAAGCCCACGGCGACACCTTGCAGAAGTCCCGGCTCCAGGGCTGGATCACCGACGGCTGGAAATTCGTCCGCACCGAGGGCGGCGAGTTCGAGTTCCTGTTCGACCTGAGGGTGGGGGACAGCAAGGACTTCTCCGCCGACCACCCCGACCGCCTCCGGGAGATGCGCGCCGCCCTCGACGCGGCCTTCGAGAAGATGCCGGTCCTCCAGAGCATCGAGGGATCGGCCAACGACGCCGCCGGGATGGAAGGGCTGGGCTACGTCGACAATTGAGGCGACGCAGGGGCGCCTGGTCCCGGGATCGGGGGGCAGGCTCGCCCCTGGGGACGAGCCTGCCACCATCGATCCTCAGGGCCGGACGATCATCGTCTCGACCAGGGAGTGGAGGTAGGCGCCCGTCGCTCCACCGGTGTCGTCGCAGACCGCCTGCACGTACAGCGGCTTGTCGTAGAGCGCGGGGTTGTTGGGGATGGTGCCGGTGACCACGTCGCTGCCGGCGGCGTTCAGGGTGCCGGTGCTCAGGAGCTTGGCGTTGGCGATCTCCAGCGTGCCGTAGACGCCGATGGCAGTCGCTCCCTTGGCCCGTCCGTAGAACAGGCCGTAGCGCGCCAGGGGCGGCCCGGTCACCGTCACTGAGTTGGCGCTGCCCGCCTGCGGCTCGAGGTCCGCGGCGGTCGCCAGGCAGATCACGCGCATTCCGGCGTCGTAGACCTTGGCCACGCCGGTGCCCCACTCGATGTCCTTGCCGGCCGGCCCGCGGTCCCAGGCGTTCTCCTGCAGCGCCTGCGAGATCTGCCGCGGCAGCGCCGCCGGGTTGGCCGAGATCAACAGCGCGCTGGCGCCGCCGATGTGCGGCGTGGCGCAGGAGGTGCCGCTGAAGCTGGTGTAGCCGCCGCCGTCGCTGGTGGTCATGGGGCCGCTGGTGTAACCGGCGATGTCCGGCTTGAGCAGGCCGGGCTGCGGCACGGACCAGCCTCCGGCCGGGTAGTCCCACATCGCCGGGTCGTTCACGTGCGGGTAGGCCGGGTCATAGAGCGTGATGTCCTCCCAGGCCGACGGGCCGTGGCCGCTCGCGGTGTAGTAGGAGTCGTCGGCGAGGTTCACGCCGCAGCAGCCGAGCACGGCGGCGATGCCGCCTTCTACCTGCTGCGGGTGCACCCACGGCCCGGGGACGTTGCCGGGCGCGGAGATGTTGAAGGGGATCGGGTAGGTGGGGAGCCCGCCCTGGTTGCCGATCGAGTTGGCGTGGATCTGGCCGGCGGCCAGCACGCCCTCGCTCACGGCGCGGTGGGTGAAGTAGTCGGGCCGCGGCGAGAAGGGCCACTTGTAGGAGTAGGAGGAGGACGAGCAGTCGACCCCGACCGACAGGCCCCACTGCAGCGAGGCCCAGTGGTCGGACTCGTTGCCGAGCTGGCAGACCGCCAGCCAGGCGCGCGGCGCCATGCCAGTCAGGCGCACCCCCGAGCTGCCGTCGCCGACCATGATGCCGGCGGTGTTGGTGCCGTGGCCGCCGCCGCTGGGGTTGTTGTTGTTGCCGGCGAAGTTCCAGCCCCAGTAGTCATCGATGTAGCCGTTGCCGTCGTTGTCGATGCCGTCGATCGGGTCGAGCGGGTTGGTCCAGATGCGGTTGGCCAGGTCGGGGTGGTTGCGGTCGGTGCCGGAGTCGATATTCAGCAGCACGACGCCGGCGCCGGTGACGCCGAGGCTCCACAGGTCGGGCGCCTGGTGCTTGACGAGGTTCGGCTCGGGGGCCGGCGGCGGCGGCGGCGGGAAGCTGTCGGCGAGCTCGATCAGGTCGAAGCCGAAGCCGTCGGTCGGCGCGGAATAGTTGTCGTACCAGCTCCAGCGGAGCTTGAAGTTGGAGACGTAGCTCAGGCCCAGCAGATCGAGGTCGTGGGTCAAGACCAGGTAGGTGCCGTTGGCGCCGTTCAGGTCCGCCACCTTGGTCCAGCTCAGCCCGCCGTCGTCGGAGGCCTCGAGGATGTCCGAGCCGAGGTTGAACTCGTCGTAGAGGTCGAGGAAGGCGTAGCGGAGCTGCGCGGTGGAGGCGGCGCTCAGGTCGACGGTCAGGGTCATCGACGCGCTGCCGTAGGAGCCGTCGAGCGAGCTGTCCATGACGACGTGGTAGCTGCCCTGGTGGGGGCCGTGCAGGGTCGTCACCTGGACGCGCCCGGTGGCGGTCGTGGCGGTGCTCCACTCGGGGCCGAAGGCGCCGGACTCGAAGTCCTCGCTGTAGTAGCTGACGGCGCGGCCGCCGCCGGTCACGCCCGGCCGGGCGGCCTGCTGGATCATCGCCGCCAGCGGCACGTCCTGGAGCTCGTTCGGATCGCGGTCGGGGTCGTAGCTGATCCGGGAGACGCCGGGGACCGCCGCCAGCCGGCGGATCGCCTCGGCGTCGCCCGAGAGCTGGACGCCGTTGACGATCCACAGCGGGTTGACCCGGGAGACGTGGCCCTGGGACTCGAGGTCCTGGAGCAGGTCGCGGAGCGGCGCCTGCGCCAGGTCGGCGTGGGCGCGCAGCTCGTCCATGACGAAGCGCTGGCGGTCGCCGCGGGCCAGCTGCTCGACGCGGCCGGCGAAATCGGCGTAGTCGAGGCGGTCGGCCATCAAGGCGTAGACGCGGTGCTGCTCGAGCGGCGCGACTTCGATGACCTGCCGCAATTCGGCGGAGATGACCTCAGGCTGGGGTACCGCCTGCGGGAGGAGGAGCGAGAAGGCGAGGAAGGTCGTGAGCATGGGTCCGGGTCGGTTCCGAGGGGCGGCGGCCACTCCATCGTAGAACCGGAATCCGGACCGGTGTCGGCTTCGGCCGGGGAATTGGTCGCCAGGGGGCGGCCTGATTTCCCCGCGGGCGCCCGGCGCCTAGAGGCCGCGAATGCGGTCGTCGAGGGCCGCCTGGTCCTTGGTGAAGGCCAGCAGCCCGGCGAGCGTGAACAGGGCGTCGAGGCCGCAACGGCCGGAGGCGAGGTCGCCGGACCAGCGGGCCCGCTTGGGCAGCTTGCCCTCGTCGGCGATCGCCGCGAGCTCGGCCTCGCTGAGGCGCGGGAAGAGGTTGCCCTGGCCGGCGTCGTGGAGCAGGTCGACGATCTGCTGGGCGGTTACGGTCGCCGGGTCGAGCTCTGCGAGCCGGTCGCAGGCGCTCTGGAACCCGGGATCGACCTCCCAGAGCTCCTCCAGGCCTTCCGCCACGGGGTCGACCCCTTCGGCCCAGGTCGGCCGGTAGTCCTCGCCGGTGCGGTCGGCGAGCGTCTCGACCGCCGGCGGGTCGGCCAGGAAGCCGGCGGTGACGCCGCAGGGCACCGTGAACACGTCGAGGCCGGCCAGCGTCGCCACCTGCTCGGCGGAGCGCATGCTGGCGCCGATCTGCCGGGTCGAGCACAGGCCCTTCTCGCGGAGCTCGACAAGGGTCGCCTGGCTCGCCAGAGTCGCCCGCTCGCCGACCCAGGCGCCGTCGCCGAGCCCTTCGGCGGCGGCGTAGGCGTTCAGCCGCCCCATGAAGACGTTCACCCAGCTCGGCCGGGCGAAGCGCGCCACCAGGTGGTTCTGCCGCGCCGAGAAGCCGAGGGTGAAGTTCACCGGGATGCCCTCGTCCTCCAGCCGGCGCGCCGCGATCAGCCCCGACGGCGTCAGCGGCACCTTGACGATGAAGTGGTCGCACAAGGAGGCGTAGCGGCGGCCGTAGGCCACCGAGCGCTCGACGTCGTGGGCCAGGTCGGTGTGCAGCTCGACCGAGACGTAGGCGCCGAAGCGCTCGTGCAGTCGCAGGCCGTGGCGGGCGTTGAGCGCGAAGGCGATCTCGAGCACCAGGTCCTGGCCTTCGATGTCCGGCTGGTCCTCGCGCACCGCCGCCGCCGCCAGGGGGATCCACTGGTCGTAGATGCCCTTCTGGATCTCCATGTTCAGCAGCGTGTTGTTGGTCGTCAGCGCGGTGAACTCGGCGCTCCACAAGGTCGCGGCCTGGTCCATGTCGCCGGTGTCGAGCCACAGCTCGGTGCCGAGCTCGCGCATCCGGGCCCAGAGGGGGTTGGCCAGGGCGTCCAGCGGCGCCTCGGAGACGCCTTCGCGGATGACCTGGTTCAGCTTGGTGGAAGCGAGGGCGGGGGCATCGGTCATGGCCCCGAGAGGATAGCCGAGCCCGGGTCAGCGATGCCGCGCCGGAACCTCCTGGATCACCGGCTCGGTCGGCAGCCATTGTCGCAGGACCCCGTCGAGCTGCTCGAGGTCGTAGGGCTTCGGCAGGTAGCCGTCCATGCCCGCCTCGAGGACCCGCTCCCGGTCGCCGGCGAGCGCGTTGGCGGTCAGGGCGACGATCGGACGCCGCCGTCCGCCGGCCTCCATCTCGCGGATCTCGCGGGCGGCCTCGAAGCCGTCCATCCGCGGCATCTGGCAGTCCATCAGCACCAGGTCCCAGTCGCGGCGCGGGTAGAGCTCCAGCGCCTCGAGGCCGTCGCGGGCCAGCACGCAGTGAAGGCCCAGCGCCTGGAGCATCTTCTTCGCCAGGGTCTGGTTGACCAGGTTGTCCTCGACCAGCAGGACCAGGGAGCCGGGGCGGAGGGCGCTGCCGGTGATCTCCACCTCACCGCCGTCCTCGACCAGGGCCTCGCAGTCCTGGCTCAGGGTGACGCGGAAGCGGAAGCAGCTCCCCTCCCCTGGCGTGCTCTGGACCGCGATCTCGCCGCCCATGCGCTCGACGATCTGTTTGCAGATCGCGAGCCCCAGGCCGGTCCCGCCGAACCGCCGGGCCATCGAAGCGTCGGCCTGGGTGAAGGGGCTGAAGAGCTTGTCGATCTGCTCCTGGCTCATGCCGATGCCGGTGTCCTCGACCCGGAACCCCAGGGTCAGCGCCTGATCATCCCGGCCCTCGACCTCGGCGACCAGGGTGACCCGCCCGTGCTCGGTGAACTTCAGGGCGTTGCCCAGCAGGTTGAGCAGCACCTGCCGCAGCCTCACCGGATCGCCGGCGGCGATCCTGGGCATGTCCTCCGCCATCACGAGGCGCAGCTCGACGTCCTTGCCGATGGCCGTCGCGCGCGCCAGGTCGGCGGTCTCCCGGATCAGCTCGGCGGGATCCAGGACGGTGGTCTCGAGCTCCAGCTTGCCGGCCTCGATCTTCGAGAAGTCGAGGATGTCGTTGATGATGCCCAGCAGGATCTGGCCGCTGGCACGGGAGGTCTTGACGAACTCGATCTGCTCCGGCTTCAGCTCGGTGGTCCCCAGGAGGCTGAGCATGCCGAGGACCCCGTTGAGCGGCGTGCGGATCTCGTGGCTCATGTTGGCCAGGAAGTCGGCCTTGGCCTTGATCGCCGCCTTGGCCTGCTCCAGCGCCTGCTCGAGGGCCAGGTGGAGGCCGAAGTAGGACTCCAGCGAGCGGTCGTAGGCGTTGGCGGCGAACCAGGCGATCACCACACCGGCGATGCAGGTCACGACCACCGCCAGGGTCCAGGCGAGCTCGCCCACCGGCGAGCCGGCGCCGTGGAGGTAGGCGAGGGCGAAGCCGGAGGCGGTGACCACCGGCCGCAGCAGGCTGCCCCTTCCGCGCGAGGGATAGGTCCCCCAGACGCCGATCACGAGCATCCCGGCGTAGACCGTCACCGGAGTGCCGATCCCGGCGTCCAGCGCGCCGCCCATCCAGCCGATCGCCCCGCCGAAGGACAGGAATTTCAGGGTCACCAGCGGCCGCACCGGAGCGTCGGCGCTGCGCGCGATCGCCGAGCAGGTCAGGCAGACCCCGAGGGAGCCGATGGCGGCGGCCAGGGTCATGGCCGACAGGGGCAGCGAGAGGGCGAAGTGATTCAGCCCGAAGGCGATGCCCAGGAGGATCAGGATCGGCCCCAGGTTCGCCGCCAGGCTCATGACGGCGGTGTGGCGCCAGCGCTCGTGGGAGAACACCTCGTACTCGCCCGGGGGGGCCAAGGAAGGCACGACCTGCCCAGCCAGCCAGCTGAGCGGCCCGGAGCCTGCGGGGACAGCCACGCCGTTTCATCGGCCGGAGCGCCCGCTCCCCTTGAGGCTGGCATTCGCTACCCGCCCGGAGCGCCCACCGAACCGATCCGGCCCGGCTTCAGCCACCGCTCCAGGACCTTCTGCAGCTGGACGAGCTCGAAGGGCTTGGCGAGGTAATCGTCCATCCCGGCGGCGATCATGGTCTCGCGGTCCCCGGCCATGGCGTTGGCGGTCAGGGCGATGACCGGCACCCGGCTGGCGCCGCCCTCGATCCTGCGGATCTCCCGCGTGGCGCCGCGGCCGTCGAGCCGCGGCATCTGGCAGTCCATCAGCACCAGGTCGAAGGCCCCGGGCTCGAACAGATCGACCGCCTGCTGGCCGTCCTTGGCCAGGGTCACGACCTTCCCGAGCCGCTGCAGGATCTTCCGCGCCAGCATCTGGTTCACCGGGTTGTCCTCCACCAGGAGGATGCGGTGTCCGGTCGTTCCGGCGGGCGGACCTGCGCGGTCGGCCTCCGTGGCGGCGGGCGGCGCGGTCCCAGGGGTCTTCCGGGCGGCCGCGGCCGGGTCCTCGCCGGCGAAGCTCCAGTTGCCGTCGAGCACCTGAGTATCCGATTCCCGGGCGGGATCCCGGGTCAGGAGCACGGTGAAGCTGAACTCGCTGCCGACCCCGGGCTGGCTGCGGAGGGTGATCTCGCCGCCCATGAGTTCGCAGAGCTGGCGCGAGATGGCCAGGCCGAGACCGGTGCCGCCGAAGCGCCGGGTCATCGACGCGTCCGCCTGGGAGAACGGCTTGAACAGCCCCTCCTGCTGCTCCTGGGTCATGCCGATGCCGGTGTCGCGGATGCGCACCCTCACCAGCGCCTGCCGGCCGCGGTCTTCCGCCAGGTCCACCTTGACCGAGACCGAGCCCTGCTCCGTGAACTTGGTGGCGTTGCCGGTCAGGTTCATGAGCACCTGCCGGAGCCGGGTCGGGTCGCCGATGACGGCGTCGGGCACCTCGGGCGCCACGGTGGCGCCGAGCTGCAGTCCCTTGGCGGCCTTGGTGCCGCTGAGGAGCCGGATCACGCCGTGCACCACGCGCCGCAGATCGAAGCCGACCTCCTCGACCGTGAGCTTGCCGGCCTCGATCTTGGAGAGGTCGAGGATGTCGTTGAGGATGCCCAGCAGCGCCGAGCCGCTCTCGCGGATCAGGCCGACGCAGGCGCTCTGCTCCTCGTCGAGCTCCGAGCGCTCGAGCAGGCTCACCATGCCGATGACGCCGTTCATCGGCGTCCGGATCTCGTGGCTCATGTTCGCCAGGAACTCCGACTTGGCCAGGGTTCCGGCGCGCGCCTCCTCCACGGCCAGGTCGAGCTGTTGGTTCGAGGCGAAGAGCTGGCGCAGGCTGTCCCACAGGGAGTGGGAGCTCAGCACGGCGGCGATGGTGCCGCCGAGTCCGGCCAGCACGAAGAGCAGCAGGTGGAGCCAGGAGGTCGCGGCCCAGTCCGAGGCTGGGAAATAGGCCAGGCCGAAAGCCGCCCAGGTCGCCAGGGGCAGCAGGACCGACCTCGAGCGGGTCTGCGGATAGATCCCCCAGCAGGCCAGGAGCGGGAAGCAGCAGGCCAGGACCGCCGGCTCGCCGAGGGTGGCGTCGATCACGCCGGCGAGGCCGGCGAAGATCACGGCGAACACCAGATAGCTGGCGACGACGATCAGGCGCCGGTCGACGGTCCGGTTGCGGTGGTTGAACCAGGTCGGCAGGCCGCTGACGAGGATGCCGCCCAGGAGGACCGGGACCAGGGTCGCGAGGGGCATCGGCTTGACCAGGTGGTGCAGGCCGAAGATCACCGCCAGCATGGACAGGAGGGCCACGCACTCGGCCAGGTAGCCGAAATAATTGGTCTTCCGCCAGCGATCCTGGAGGAACGCCTCGAACTGGGAGGATGAATCGGGCACGTGGGGGATGGGCGGCCTTCCGAAGGGGAGCGGCAAGGCTCGTCGCAGGCCGCGTTCCTCCATCGGCTCGGCGGAAAGCTCCGCTTGAGGGCCCGATCGCTAGAATTGCCAGTTCTCATGCGGCTTCCGACGCTTCCTTACGAGGCGGCCGTCCGCCTCCCTGGAGTGCGATTCGTGGACCTGCGCAGCCCGCGGGAGTTCGCCGAGGACCACCTGCCGGGAGCGGTCAACGTCCCCCTCTTCGACGACCGCCAGCGGGCGGTGGTCGGCACGCTGTATGCGAAGGAGTCGGCCGACGCGGCTTACGAGGCCGGACTGGAGATGGTCGAGGAGCGGCTCGCCGGGCTGCTGGAGGAGGTCCTGGACGTGCCCGTGGCCGCCGATGCGTGGCGTCCGCGCTTCCGCGAATTGACCGCCTGGGGCCGCGACGGCCGGTTCCAGGAGGCGGTCGAGTGGACCGCGCCGGATCCGCTGCCGGCTTCGCCGATCGTGCTCAACTGCTGGCGCGGCGGCATGCGCTCCCGCTCGGTGGTGGCGCTGCTCCAGGCGCTCGGGGAGCGGCGGGCGGTCCATCTGAGCGGCGGCTACAAGGCCTACCGCGCCTGGGTCCGGCAGCGGCTGGTGGAGCTGGAGCCGACGATGCCGCTGATCGTGCTGCGCGGGCCGACCGGGGTCGGGAAGACCCGCATCCTGGCGGCGATCGAGCGCGAGGCCCCCGGCACCACGATCGATCTGGAGGGCTTCGCCCAGCACCGGTCGTCGGTCCTGGGCGACGTCGGGCTCGCGCCCGTGAGCCAGAAGGCCTTCGAGACCGCCTTGATCGCCCGCCTGGCCCAGCTCGGCCCGCCGCCGTGGTTCGTCGAGGGCGAGAGCCGCAAGGTCGGGGACGCGGTGGTGCCGGAGCCCTTGTTCGAGGCCATGGAGGCGGCGGTCCAGGTGCGGATCGACGGCTCGCTGGAGCACCGCGTCGGCGTGCTGGCGGCCGACTACCTGCCGACCCAGGAGCACGCCTCGGAGCTGCGGGACCGGCTGCCGTTCCTCGAGAAGCGGCTGGGGAAGAAGTGGACCGGGCAGCTCTCGGCCTGGCTCGACCAGGGGGACTGGCGCCGGGTCGCCGAGGTCCTGCTCGAGCGCTACTACGACCCCCGCTACGGTCACCACGACCAGCGCCGGCGGTGGGCCCTGGAGATCGACGCCGAGCAGCCGCAATTGGTGGCGCAACTGCTCGCATTGCGTCCGGCCTGCGGCGGCGGGGGCGGAGCGTCCGGCGGATAGAATGCGCGGCACATGTGCGGCTTCATCGGCATCGCCGGCCTCCCCGGAACCGACGTCGCGGCCGAGCTCTACGAGGGCTTGATCGCGCTCCAGCACCGCGGCCAGGACGCCGCGGGGATCCTCAGCTACGACGGCAAGTTCCACCTGCGCAAGCAGAACGGCATGGTGCGCGACATCTTCCGGGCGCAGGACATGCTGCGCCTGAAGGGCAACCTGGCGGTGGGACACGTGCGCTATCCGACCGTGGGGATGGGCAGCGACGAGGACGCGCAGCCGTTCTACATCAACTACCCCTTCGGGGTGGGGATGGCCCACAACGGCAACCTGACCAACTTCCTCGACCTCAAGGGCCGGCTGTTCCCGCAGGAGAACATCTGCCTGACCAGCTCCTGCGACGTCGAGGCGATCCTCTACGCCTTCGCCCAGGCGCTGAACGCCGCCGACCCGCTGGCGTCGATGGAGGACCGCATCAGGGTGGCGGTCGAGGGCGTGTTCCACCGCACCAAGGGGGCCTACTCGGTCGGCGGGATCCTGTCCGAGAACTACCTGTTCGCCTTCCGCGACCCGGTCGGGATCAAACCCTGCGTGGTCGGCCGCCGGGACACGCCGAGCGGCACCGAGTGGTGCGCCGCCTCGGAGAGCGTCGCCTTCGACGTCATCGGCTTCAAGCGGGTGCGCGACCTCAAGCCCGGCGAGGTCTTCATCGTCCGGCCCGGCGAGGAGCCGGTGTTCGTCCAGGTGCTGGAGAAGGCCCACCGGCCGTGCATCTTCGAGCTGGTCTACTTCGCCCGGCCGGACAGCTTCCTGGACGAGATCAGCGTCTACAAGACGCGGCGGCGCTTCGGCAAGGCCCTGGGCAAGCAGTGGCTGGAGAGCGGCGCGCCGATCCCGGACGTGGTGATCCCGATCCCGGACTCCTCGCGCGACGCGGCGATGCGCATGGCGCAGGAGCTGAAGATCAGCTACCGCGAGGGCTTCATCAAGAACCGCTACGTCGGCCGGACCTTCATCATGCCCAATCAGCAGCAGCGGCGCGACGCCATCCGGCGCAAGCTGAACCCGATCCCGCTGGAGTTCGAGGGCAAGGACGTGCTGCTGGTCGACGACTCGATCGTGCGCGGCAACACCAGCCGCAAGATCATCGAGATCGCCCGCGCCGCCGGCGCCCGCAAGGTCTACATGGCCGTCACCAGCCCGGCGCTGATCGCGCCGTGCCCGTACGGCATCGACATGGCGACCGAGGACGACTTCATCGCCCGCGGCAAGGACAACGAGGCCATCCGCGAGGAGATCGGCGCCGACCACCTGGTGTACCTGGAGCTCGACAGCATGGTCGAGGCGGCGCGCGCCGGCAACCCCGAGGTCAAGGCCTTCTGCAGCGGCTGCTTCACCGGCGACTACCCCACCGCCGACGCCGCCGAGCACCTCGAGGCGCTGGCAGCCGAGCGGGCGACGGCGCGCTGATTGGCCGGTCCCGCTGACCCGCGCGCACCGGTCGGGCTCGGGCGCGTCTTCCGGCTGTGGTTCCCGCTGGCCTTGAGCTGGGGCCTGATGGGCTGCGAGTCGCCGCTGTTCACGATGTTCGTGGCGCGCATGGCGGACCAGGATATCCAATTGGCCGCCTGGGGCTCGGTGGTGTTCCCGGTGGCGCTGGTGGTGGAGGGGCCGATCATCATGCTGCTGGCGGCGTCGACCGCGCTGTGCGTCGACGGCGAGGCCTACCGCAAGGTGCGCCGCTTCATGTGGTGGAGCTCGGGGCTGCTGACGCTGCTGCACGCGGCGGTCGCCTTCACGCCGCTCTACGACCTGGTCGCCAGCGGCTGGATCGGGGCGCCGGCGGAGGTGCTCGAGCCGGGGCGGCTGGGCCTGAAGATCATGCTGCCGTGGACCGCGGCGATCGCCTACCGGCGCTTCCAGCAGGGCGTGCTGATCCGCTTCGAGCGCTCGCGGCTGGTGGCCGCGGGCACCTTCGTGCGCATGGTGACGGTGGTCGGCTTTCTGGCCGGCGGCAAGTACTTCGAGATCGGGCCGGGCATCGTCGTCGGCTCGCTGGCGATCGCCGCGGGGGTGACGGCCGAGGCGGTGTTCGCCGGCTGGTGCGTGCAGCCGGTGCTTCGGCAGCGGGTATTCGTCGCCGCGCCGGGCAAGGAGCCGCTCTCGCGCCGCTCCTTCACCCGCTTCTACCTGCCGCTGGCGATGACGCCGCTGCTGACGCTGCTGATCCAGCCGGCGGGTTCGGCCGCCATGAGCCGCATGCCGGACGCGCTGCCGTCGCTGGCGGTGTGGAGCTCGGTGCACGGCCTGGTGTTCCTGCTGCGCTCGACCGGCTTCGCCTACAACGAGGTGGTGGTGGCGCTGCTCGGCGAGCCGGGCGCCGCGCGCGCCCTCCGTCGCTTCGCCTACGTCCTGGGAGCCACGACCGCTGGACTGCTGGCGGTGCTGGCGGTCACCCCGCTCGGGGAGATGATGTTCCGCAGCGTCTACGGCCTGCGGCCCGAGCTGGCGGCGCTGGCCGCGTCGGCGATCCTCTTCGCCGTGCTGATGCCGGCCTACCAGGCGCTCCAGAGCTGGTTCCAGGGCGTCCTGGTCCACGAGCGCAAGACTCGCGGGATCACCGAAGCGGTGCTGCTCTACGTCATCGTCGCGGTCGTCGGCCTGGCCGCCGGCGTCGCCTGGAGCGGCTGGACCGGCATCCTGTTCGCCGTCTGCACCTTCGTCGTCGGCGGCCTCCTCCAGACCGCCTGGCTAGCCTTCCGCGCCCGCCACTACATCAGGTAGAAACCGGGGTCGTACCTCCCATTTCAATCGATGTCTGACCCCTAATTGCGTCTCGACCTCTCGATGGGGGAGAGGAGGTGGGTGAGGGAGTAGAGGGAGCCGACGCGGCTTTGGCGGCCTTCGGCGAAGATGCGGTGGATGTGGAGCAGGTGCTTGCGGACCTTGCCGAACATCTCGTCGTCGAGCCAGCCGGTGTCGGAGCGGAGGGAGAGGCGGGTCTCTCCGGGGTCGCCGGCGGCCTGGAGCATGCGGGTGGCGCGGCGGCCGAGGCAGCGCCACAGGGCGACCAGGCGCTCGGGGTCCTCCGTGCCGAGGAAGCGCAGCTCGCGGGCGACGACGTCGAAGACCGGCACCGCGCGGCCGGCGACGTCGACCTTGCCGACCTCGCGGACCAGCCCGGCCTTGCGCAGGATGCGAAGGTGGTGGTAGAGGCCGTCGGCGGCGGCGTCCATGACCTCGGCGAGCGCGGCGACCGAGCACGGGGCGGCCGAGAGCAGGAATTCCATGATCTCGAGCCGGCGCGGCGAGGTCACCGCCCGCCACTGGTGGTCGCTCTCCACCGACAGCGACGGCAGCCGGCCGGCCAGGCGGCCCAGCTCCAGCACCGAGTTGGTGCCGAGGAAGGCGTCCTCCAGGGTGGCGGGGTTGTCCGGATCGGGCTCCCACTCCTCCTCGTCGAGGACGAACTTGTAGAGGTGCTCCCCCTCCGGCAGGTCCAGCGTGACCGTCCACCACTCCCCGGCGGCCTCCAGGGCCATCGGGGTGGCTCCAGGGTCCCAGTCGTTGAAGGTCCCCGCCAGGCTGACCGGGCGCCGCCGCGGTTCGGCGGCAGGGCCGGGGGAGCGGTAGCGGAAGGTGACCAGCCAGCGTCCTTCGCCCTGATCGACGATTTCCAGAGGCATGGGGGTGAATGTCGGCCCAAGGACCGGGAAAGGCAAGTCTCTGGCCCTGGGGGGCCCAGAAGGCGGCCGGACGGCGGCGGGAGCCAAGCCGGGAGGCTTGTTCCTGGGTAGAATAGGACTTCACGAGCCGCGCGCCACGGCTTAATGAAATCTTGGGGCAAATTTCAAAAGGACCCCCTCAAACCCCCGGCTTTCCGTTAGCATCGACCTTCGTCCGCGGACCCCCCATGGCCTCGATCCGCTTCCCCCGCCTGCCCCTCAGCCTGCTCCTGCTCTTCGCGGGGACGCTGTCCGCCCAGCAGGTCAGCCCGCGGCAGCCCCTGGCTCCGGCGCCGCCGGCCAAGGCGGGCTGGGACCACTACCAATTCACGGTGTGGGACGGCGACCCGCAGATCCGCGTCGCCACCACCCAGGTCTCCGGCGGCGGCGCCGACCTCTATCTGCGCAAGGCCAGGCGTCCGAGCCACACCAGCTTCGACGCCCGCTCCGCGGTCCCGGGCACCAGCGACGAGAGCATCGTCCTCAACGGCCAGACCGCCGCGGTCCTGACCAGCGGCACCTGGCACGTCGGCGTCTGGCGGCCCGAGGGCACCCAGTACCAGATCAGCTACGGCCGCGAGCTGATCCCGTCGCAGCACGACGGCATGGGCGCGAACCCCTACCCGTCGCCGGTCCCGGGCGCCGCCGGCACCGCCTTCCGGGTGTGGGCGCCGAACGCCGCCGCGGTCACGATCGCCGGCAGCTTCAACAACTGGTCGTCGAGCCTCAACCCGCTGGTCGGCGAGGGCAACGGCAACTGGTCGATCGACGTCCGCAACGTCACCCCCGGCGCCGAGTACCAGTACGTCATCGACACCGGCGCCTTCACCCAGTGGCGCAACGACCCGCGCGCCCACCGCGTCACCAGCTCGGTCGGCGACACCGTGGTCTACGACCACCAAGACTTCGACTGGGGCACCCAGAGCTGGAGCACCCCGGCGTGGAACGACATGGTCGTTTACGAGCTGCACGCCGGCACCTTCAACGACCAGCCCGGCGGCCAGCCCGGGACCTTCGCCAGCGCGCGGCAGAAGCTGGCCTACCTCCAGGACCTCGGCGTCAACGTCATCGAGCTGATGCCGGTGATGGAGTTCCCCGGCAACTACTCGTGGGGCTACAACCCGTCCCAGCCGTGGGCGGTGGAGAGCCACTACGGCGGCCCGGAGGGCCTCAAGGGCTTCATCAGGGACGCCCACGAGCACGGCATCGCCGTGGTGCTCGACCTCATCCACAACCACTACGGCCCGGGCGACCTCGACCTGTGGCAGTTCGACGGCTGGTCGGCCGGCGGCTACGGCGGCATCTACTTCTACAACGACGTCCGCGCCCAGACGCCGTGGGGCGACACCCGCCCCGACTACAGCCGCCCCGAGGTCCGCCAATACATCCGCGACAACGCCATGAACTGGCTCTCGGACTACCGCGCCGACGGCCTGCGCTGGGACTCGACCTCCTACATGCGCAACGGCCCGCTCGGCGACATCCCCGAGGCCTGGTCGCTGCTGCAGTGGATCAACGACGACATCGACGCCTCGCAGGGCTGGAAGATCAACATCGCCGAGGACATGTGGAACAACGCCTGGATCACCAGGCCGACCAGCGCCGGCGGCGCAGGCTTCGACAGCCAGTGGGACGCCGAGTTCGTCCACCCGGTCCGCGCCGCGATCATCGACCCCAACGACAACAACCGCGACATGTGGTCGGTGCGCGACGCCATCACGCACAACTACAACGGCGACGCCACCCAACGCGTGATCTACACCGAGTCGCACGACGAGGTCGCCAACGGCAAGTCGCGCGTCCCCGAGGAGATCTGGCCCGGCAACGCCGCGAGCTGGTACTCCAAGAAGCGCAGCACCCTCGGCGCCGCGTTGGTCATGACCAGCCCCGGTGTGCCGATGATCTTCCAGGGCCAGGAGATCCTCGAAGACGGCTTCTTCTCCGACACCGACCCGGTCGACTGGAACAAGCTCACCACCTTCGCCGGCATCCACGACCTCTACCGCGACCTGATCCGGCTGCGGCGCGACTGGAACGACGACACAGCCGGGCTCAAGGGCCAGGGCGTGAACGTCCACCACGTCAACGACAACGACAAGGTGGTGGTGTTCCACCGCTGGGACCAGGGCGGCGCCGGCGACGACGTGATCGTCGTCGTCAACATGGCCAACCGCTCCTATCCCAGCTACCTCTTCGGCGTCCCCCGCGGCGGCACCTGGCGCGTGCGCTTCAACAGCGATTGGAGCGGCTACGACCCCGCCTTCGGCGACCACCCGAGCCTGGACTTCACGGCCCTCAACCAGGGCCGCGACGGCATGCCCTACACCGGCGACATCGGCGTCGGCCCCTACTCGGTCGTGATCCTCTCGCAGTGAACCCGCTCCCTCACCCCTTCGCCATGAAGACCCTTCCGTTCGCCCTCCTGCTAGCCGGCGCCGCCGCCTTCACCGGCGCCGATCTCCGGGCCCAGATCTACGAGACCTTCGCCGCCGAGAGCTTCGAGTACGCCCCCGGCCCGCTCGGCTTCGTCACGCCGCCCGACGGCGGCTTCGGCTGGGCCGACAAGTGGTACTCCGGCCTCAGCGGCTACGCCGCCATGGTCGAGGCTCCCGGCCTCGACGCCCGCGGCAACCGCGCCAAGACCGTCCGCGACAACGACGGCTCCTACCGCAAGATCGACACCGCCGACCTCGGCTCCCTGGTCGACCCGAACCTCGAGCTCGGCGTCGACGGCTCGGTGGTCTACGTCAGCTTCCTGTCGGTGCGCGACCTCAGCAGCAACGACGACTACGGCGGCCTGTCGCTCAACCTGTGGTTGGTGGCCGAGCAGCTGTTCCTCGGCAGCCCCAGCGGCACCACCGAGTGGGGGCTCGAGAGCCCCGGCTCCCCGGCGCTGACCGTCCCCGGCTCCAGCGTGCTGAACCAGACCCACCTGGTCTACCGCATCGACTTCCAAACCGGCGACGAGCGCGTCCGGTTGTGGCTGGACCCAGCCGCCAGCCACCCCGATCCGGCGGTCACCGCCCCCGACCTCGACACCACGGTCGCGGACCTGACCTTCAACGAGATCCGCCTGCAGTCGGGCAACAGCCCCGACCTTCACGGCTGGAGCTTCGACGCCATCCACCTCTCGGCCGAGGCCCTGCCGCCGGTGCTGCTGAACCCCAACCCCGTCGCCGGCCCCGCCCCCCGTGGCGGGGGCCGCCACCTCCCCCCCCACCCCCACGCCCACCACCCCCCCCCCCTTC
>JACNJP010000224.1:0-9549 GCA_014382465.1 Planctomycetota bacterium | reverse complement strand
GACCCGGTCACACGGGGCGCTGCCGAGCGCTTCAAGGGGCACCGCCTGCGGTGGGGCAGCGGCCCCGACCATAGAGGCTGGAGCTGCGACGCCAGCGGCATCGCGGCCGAGGACTGGCGGGCGGTGCTGCGGGTCACCAGCGCCGGCGCCGACTCGGCCGCGGTGGTCGAGGTCCTCAACGTCTCGCCCAACGCCAGCGTCATCATCGGCTACTCCATGACCGGCGCCGGCCCGACCAACACCCCGCTCGGCCCGGCCTTCCTGTCGCCGCCGATCCGCCAGCTCGCCGCCACCGCCAACGCGGCCGGCGAGGTGCAGCTGGCCTTCCCCCTGCCTTCCTCCCTCAGCGGACGGACCGTCTACACCCATGCGGGTGAGATCTCTCCGGCGCCCGCCCTCAGCAACCCCTTGGTGGTCAACATCCTTTAGCCATGACGCACTGCCCCAGAATCCTCACTCTGGCCGTCCCCGCGCTGTTCGCGGCCGCCGCCCTCGCGCCGGAGGCCTCGGCGCAGAACTACGAGACCCTGAGCTTCGAGAGCTTCGACTATCCCGCCGGCAACCTCGGCGGCCTGGGCGGCGGCTACGGCTGGCTCGGCACCTGGTGGGCCGGCAACAACGGCGACGTCGCCGTGGTCAACGTGCCCGGCTACGACCCGGTCGGCGGCATGGCCACGACCATGATCGAGCACGAGGGCGCCTACCGCAGCATCGACACCCGCAGCCTCGAGGCCATCACCGAGAACGGCCTGCTCGGCAAGGACGGCACCGAGGTCTGGCTCAGTTGGCGCGGCCGGCGCTCGGTCGGCGGCGACGCCCTCTACGGCGGCGTCACCCTGGCCTGGCAGTGGGTCGGCGAGCAGCTGACCGTCGGCAGCCCCTACCCGCAAGAGGAGTGGGGCCTCGACCGCCCGTGGGCCGCGCCCGCCACCTACGTCATCGGCTCGAACATCGACGTCGAGACCTGGCTGGTGTGCAAGGTCGAGTTCCTCCCCGGCGACGACCGCTGCATGCTGTGGCTCGACCCGGCGACCGAGTACCCGGATCCGCTGGTCACCGCGCCCGACATCGACATCTACTACCCGGACTTCCGCTTCAACGAGATCCAGCTCAAGTCGGGCCACGGCCTGGTGCAGGGCTTCGACCAGGACGCGATCAAGATCTCGGTGCCGTGGTTCCGCCCCGTGCTCGACGTGAGCAACGCCGTCGCCGGCGCCGCCGCCACGATCACGATCCAGAACTGCACGCCGGGCTCCACGGTCCTGACCGGCTACTCGCTCGCCGGAGGTGGCCCGATCAACACGCCCTACGGCCCGATCTTCCTGTCGCCGCCCTTCAAGCAGCTCCCGACCTTGACCGCCAACGCCGGCGGTGTGGCGACCATGAGCGCCAACGTCCCGGTGGCGATCGCCGGACGCACGGTCTGGATGCAGTCGGTCGACACCGGCGCCGCCGGGGAAGCCCGCAGCAACCAGCTCGCGGTGCTGGTCCAGTAATCCGCCTCGCGCGGACGCGATGATGGGGCGGCGCCGGAACCCGGCGCCGCCCCCGTTGTTTCTCGCCCTGCCCATGTTCCTGCTGCTCCTCCCCCTGGTCCTCCAGGCGCCCGGCGCTGCGCCGCTCGCCGAGCAGGCCGACCGCGCCATCGACCGCGGCGTCGCGGCCCTGGTCGACGCCCAGCTCATCGACGGCTCCTGGGAATTCGTCGCCGCCGAGTCGCCCTGCGGCCAGACCGCGATGTGCCTCTACACGCTGCTGCGCTGCGGCGCGGGGCAGGATCATCCGGCGGTGGCGCGCGGCTTCGCCTTCCTCGAGGCGCACGAGCCGAGCGACAAGCTCTGCTACAACCTGGCGTGGATGCTGATGGCCTGGGGCGAGCGCGAGGACCCCGCCGCCCCGCGGCGCATGAAGCCGCTGCTCGAGCGGCTGCTCGAGTGCCAGGACGGCACCGGGCTCTTCACCTACGGCGACACGCCGAAGGCCGACCTCTCGAACGCCCAGTACGCCGCTCTCGGCCTGCGGGCGGCGGCCGCGCGCGGCCTGAAGGTGCCGGGCAAGGCCTGGCAGGAGCTGATCGAGGGAGTCCTGAGCTGCCAGTCCGGGGCCGGCCGCAAGGCCGCCGCGACCGGCTTCGCCTACGAACCGGGCCTGGGCGGCCCTCCGCCCGGAGGCCCTCCCCCCGGTGATGAACCGCCAGGGGGCCCGCCCCCCGGCCCCCCGCACGGCGCCACCGGCTCGATGACCGCCGCGGGCGTCGCCACCCTCACCGCGGCGGAGCAGGCCCTCGGCAGGAAGCTGTCGCGCAAGCTACGCCAGGAGCTCGAGCGCGGCCGCGGGCTCGGCCTCGCCTGGCTGGCGAGCCGCTGGACGGTCGCGCGCAACCCCGGCGAGGACGACGGCCCCGGCGCGCAGCAGTGGCTGTTCCACTACCTCTATGCTCTCGAGCGCACCGGCTCCTTCCTCGAGCTCGACACGATCGGCACCCACGACTGGTATCAGGAGGGCGCCCGCTTCCTGGTGGCGCAGCAAACCCGCGAGGGGCGCTGGGGCGGCCAGGTCGGCGAGGAGACCGACACCTGCCTGGCGCTGCTGTTCCTGAAGCGCGCCAGCCTCGCCTTCACCGGCGAGTCGCGGGGCCGGACCGCGGCGTGGGGAGACGCCGACCCGCGCGCCGAAGTCTCGCTGAGGGCCACCGGCAGCGGCGAGCTGACGATCTGGATCTGCGGTTTCGGCGACGCCGCGCGCGCGGCGCATGCCTGGCCGGGCGAAGCCAAGGACGGCCTGCGGGTGAAGCGCGTCGAGTACTTCGCGGGCCGCGAGCCCGCCGCCGCCGAGCCGCTCGGCAGCGTCGACGGCGATCCGGCCGCGCCGCACGGCGACGAGCGCTTCGCCATCCGCCACGGCTTCGCCAGCGCCGGTCGCTGGTGGCTGCGCGCCCGTGTGACCTTGGCCGTGGCGCCGGCGGAGGAAGGCCGGTCGCCGGGCGAAGTCGTGCTGGAGTCGGCGCCGCTGGCGGTCGAGGCGGGCGCCGTGCTCACCGAGGAGCAGCTCGCCTACGGCTCCGATTCCGGCCGCGACCTGCTGCTGGGCACCGAGTTGGAAGCCAGCGCCTCCTCCAGTCTGGCCCCCGAATGGGGCGCCGCCGCGGCGGTCGACGGTCTGCCCAGCCGCGGCTGGCTGTGCCGCGCCGGCGACGACTCGCCGTGGTGGAAGGTCGAGCTGCGCCGCGCCGTCGCCGCCGAGTCGCTGCTGGTCAGCCACGCCCGCAACCGCGCGCGCGACCGCGGCGCCGCCCGCCCCGCGCGCGTCGAGCTGCGCATCAACGGCAAGGTGCTGGTGGCCGAGCTCGAGCTCGAGCCCGACCCCACCCGCAAGACCCGGGTCGTCTTCCCGAGCCGCATGCGCGTGCGCGAGATCGAGCTCCGCCTGCTTCAGCCCGCCCGCGAGCCGACCGGCTTCGCCGAGGTGGAGTTGCAGGAGTCCTGACGCCGATACCGAGTTGAGCGCAGCGCGCCTGGAATCCATTGCCGCCGCCGAACAGGGAGGCGGCCGGGTCGCTCCGGCGGCCTCGCCCCTCTCGCCTCCCCGGGCGGGCCTGTCGTGACAACTCGCATGACCCACCCAGCCCGCTGTCAGAGCCTGCCCAGCTCAGGAGGAACCCTCCAGCCACTCCGCGAGTTGAATCGCCGCCGCTTTCATCCGCGGCGTCAACCCGGCCAGCTCCTCCGGCGGGAGCAGGTCGCCGAGCTCAGCGGCGACCCTGCGATCCGAGAGGTCCGCTGCCTCCTTTCGGAGGGCCTCCGCGAGTTCGGCCCTCGACATCGACTTGGTGCCCTTCAGGCCCGGAAGCTGGGATTGCACCTTGCTGAGCCGCTCCTTCAGCGCCGCCTCCGCGGGCCGTTCGCCGAGGCGCGCGGTGAAGTAGTAGCAGTCATACAGGTCGCGCAGCAGCCGGCGTTCGTTCCAGGCCGCGAGCTTGTGGGCCAGCGCCCAATCCGGGCTCATGATCCGGACCACCCGCGGCGGCTGGCCGAGCTGACGGGCGAAGCCGCCGGTGGACATCGGCGTGCCCGCGCATTCCATGGCCACGCTGGCTTCGAGCTGAACCGCGGCTCCGTCGACGCGGCTCTCGGCGCGCAGCATCTTCGAGTGCATCTCGATCTCGACCTCCGCGTCCTCCAACTCGTCGAGCGTGGACCGGATCTCCTGCGCGATGTCCTTCTTCGACGCGAAGGGCACGAAGACGTAGTCGAGGCCGTTGGTCGAGCGCGGGCTGTCGAACAGTCGCAGCGCCAGGCCGCCCTGCAGGATCGCGTGGTCCTCGAAGACCTCCGCGAAGCGGTGCATGATCCAGAGGAACACGTGCTCCGTGGTGGCCGGTCGCTTGAGCGGCGTGGTCATGACCGCTCCAGGACTCCCCTGGCGAAGGCCACGAACTTGGGATTGCGGTAGCGCTTCAAGTATCGCCCGATCCGGTCCCGGTCCAGCTTGCGCAGGTTCATGTCCGAATAGAGGTCGAAGGCGTACCGCCGGCCCCGCAGGTGGAAGTAGAGCACGTCCAGGACGGCCTTCTCCAAGTCGGCGTAGCGAACACCGTCGAGGGCGTGGAAGCCGAAGGCCAGGTGCGGCGACAAGCCGACGTGCTCGACCTCGAAGCCGTGCCCGCGGTACGACCGCGTGCGCCCGATCTTGGTCGCCACCACGCGGCGGGTGGGGTTGGTTCCGATCACCAGCTCCCGCGCCAGGACGGTCTCGAAGCTGATGCACGACTCCGGTGCGATGCGCTGGCTGAGGACAGGGAGCTCGAAGTCCCGGGCCACGTAGTAGCCGCGGGTGAAGCGGGTGAGCACGCCCCGGTCGAGCAAGCGGCCCACCCTTCGCCCGAAGGCGGTCGGGTGCCGTTCGGCCAGGGCCGTGCGCAGGTCGCCCGTGCTGAACACGCCCCTTTGGGCGGGGCTGAGTTCGGCGATCAGCTCGGCGTCTGATGCCTGCTTCATGACGCCAGAAAATCTACTCATGCGTGGCGCAAGCGTCAATATGAAATGAGCGGGCGCGTTGTCCCAGAAAGCGTAGGGCACGAATATTCAGCCACTGCTATCGAGCGAGGCGTAACTCGTTCCGGCATCAAGGATTTGCGGAGGATCTAGAATCGGGCTGAGTTTTCGGACACTACGGGCTCCGGAAGCGCTGCAGCGCCTCCTGGAGCTCCTCCAGGCTGGTGTACCTGGCGCTGCCATCTGGGCGGTGCCCGCCCTCTCGGGCCGCGCCTCCGGTCTCCCTTGATGCCCTCGGCACCTCTTCGGACCTCTCCAAGGCCGTGAGGCACGAGAGTCCGAGGCCGTCAATCGCTCCCGAGTGCCGATTCGTGGTCCCCTGCAGCGAGGCGCATGCCGTCGCCGGAGCTGGCGAAGAAGTGCGCGGCGCCGAGATCGGGGGCAAAGCCGGCCTGCTCGCCCTCGATGGCATCCGGCCGCGCGGCGGTGCGGCTGACGAACAGCGTCTCGAGGCCGTCGATACGGAAGAAGACGTCGGCGCGGTCACCGAGGTGATCGACGACGACCACGCGGCCGCGGATCGTCGCGAGCGCTTCTGGCCCGGTCGCCGAGGCGCCGTCCTGTGAAACGGCAGCCACCGGCCGCAAGGCGTCGGGGCGCAGGCCGAGGACGACTTCCTGGCCAAGGTGAGCGGCAAGAGCGGCCGCAGTCGCCGGAGGCAAGCGGAGCGCCTGTCCGGCGAAGCGGAATTCCAGTCCACTGCGAGCCGCCTCCAGCCGCCCCTCGAAGAAGTTCATCGGCGGCGTGCCGACGAAGCCCGCCACGAAGCGGTTGGCCGGCCGGTCGTAGACCTCGGCCGGCGGCGCCACCTGCTGGACGAAGCCGTCCTTCATCACCACCAGGCGGTCGCCGAGGGTCATGGCCTCCTCCTGGTCGTGCGTCACGTAGAGGGTGGTCGCCCCCAGCCGCCGGTGCAGCGCCTTGATCTCGGCGCGCATCTCGACCCGCAGCTTGGCGTCGAGGTTCGACAGCGGCTCGTCGAACAGGAAGGCCGCAGGGTCGCGCACGATCGCCCGGCCGACCGCGACACGCTGGCGCTGGCCGCCGGACAACTGCCCCGGCTTGCGCTCGAGCAGCGCGGTGATGCCAAGCAGCTCGGCGGCCTCTTCGATGCGCCGCTCGATGGCGGCGCGCTCCTCGCGGCCGGCGGCCGAGAAACCGGCCAGCACCCCCCGGTGCCGCCGCCGCCGCTCCAGCCCGAAGGCCAGGTTGCGGCGCACGCTCATGTGGGGATAAAGCGCGTAGCTCTGGAACACCATGGCGATGTCGCGGTCCTTCGGCGGCACCTCGTTGACCACCCGGTCGCCGATGGCGATCGTGCCCTCCGAGATCTCCTCGAGGCCCGCGACCATCCGCAGGGTGGTCGACTTGCCGCAGCCCGACGGCCCGACCAGCACCACGAATTCGCCGTCCTCGACCACCAGGTCCACCGAGTCCACCGCGCGGACGCCGCCGGGGTAGACCTTCGCCACCTTGTCGAGCCGGATCTGGGCCATGATTCCGGCCCATCCTAGGGTCGCCACCTCGGCCGAGAAATCGAGCCCGGATCAGTAGAATGCCGGTCCTCCCCCAGGCGCGGTGGGCCAGACGGCCGGCGCGCCGCTCGGTGCCGCGGCTGGCCACCCTCGGGCCGCGGACACCCGTTCCCTCCCCCCCGAACCGTGTCTGCGCCATGGCCGGCCGCCGGATCCCCGCCTCCTTCGTTCGCCTCCCCGTCCTCCGCCGCCGGCGCCCCCGCCCGTGCCTCGCGGAGCCGCGTGCGGCGCTGCACGAAGGCTGGGTGATCGCGAACCACATCCTGGTCGCCTTCCACGTCGCCTTCATCTCCTCGGTGCTGGCGCTGCCGCTGGGCGAGATCGCCAAGGGCGAGGTCCTCGAGTTCATCTTCCTGAGCTGGGAGACGCTGGTGTCGGCGCTGTTCGTGCTGCTGACCTTCCACGTCGGCGTCGCCTGGCACGAGATGGGCCACTTCCTGGCGGCCGCGCGCCTCAACGCCCTCAATGACGCGGTGATGGAGCGGGTCGGGCCGCGGCTCCGGCAGGCGGGCGCGGCGCGCTGGCTCTACCTCGCCGGGCTGTTCCTGAAGATCCCCTACGGCAAGGCCGACGGCGTCAAGCGCGAGGGCCTGAACTACTACCCGGACGCGCCCTACAACCTCGCGGTGGCCGCCGCCGGCCCGCGCGCCAGCCGCAACCTGGCGCTGGCCTTCCTGCCGCTGGCGGCGGCGCTGCTCGCCGCCGGCCTGCTGCTGCCGTCGATGGCGGCGCTCTACGTCGGGCGGCTGTGCCTCGGTCTCGGCCTGGTCGGCCTGCTCGACTTCCTGCTGGCCGACCCCGGCAAGTACCGCGAGTTCCAGCGCCGCGAGCGGCAGGCGCACGACCAGGCCGAGCGGGTCGAGAAGACCACCGGCTGGGCCGGGCGCGCGGCGGAGCAGAAGGAGCGGCTGCTCGGCACGCGGATGCAGCGCGTGATCCACCCGAGGCTGGGCCCGGTGACGGCGCCGTGGCAGTTCCGCAACTGCGGCATGGGCGGGCGCCACACCGAGAAGGAGTACCCCGAGTCGAACGTCTCGATGCAGGAGGCGATGTTCCTGATCCTGGAGGCGCGCGACTACCAGGAGGCGCAGGAAGTCACGATCCGGCTGCAGACGCGGCTCAAGGAGATCATCGAGAACGAGGAGGGCTGCCGCGTCATGGGCATCGGCCTCGAGGGCGGGCTGGCGCCGTACATCGACAAGGGCGACTACCCGATGCCCGAGCTGCGGCTGTGGGCGATGCTCAAGCAGGCGATCGAGGAGTGCGGCCTGCGCCCGGGGACGGACGTCGCGATCGCCCTCGACCCGGCGCTGAGCGAGCTCGAGATCGCCTTCCGCGAGGAGTTCAACCAGCCCGA
The DNA here is from genome assembly GCA_014382465.1 of Planctomycetota bacterium. Classification (GTDB taxonomy): domain Bacteria; phylum Planctomycetota; class UBA1135; order UBA1135; family UBA1135; genus J029. Next base: position 1,603 of record JACNJP010000224.1, on the reverse strand, counting down.
CGCGGTCGGCATGTACCTGTTCTGGCGCGACAAGGCCAAGACCGTGCTCGACCGCGACGCCGTGCTCGAGCTCTACGTGCGCGCCATCGAGGAGTACGAGATCCCGATCCTGTCGATCGAGGACGCCTTCTCCGAGCACGACGACGAGGGCTGGAAGAAGATCCTCGAGCGGCTCGGCTCCAAGATCTTCATCATCGGCGACGACCTGGTCACGACCAACGACGCCACCATCGAGGCGGCCGCCGACGCGGGGCTGTGCAACACCGCGCTGATCAAGGCCAACCAGATCGGCACCCTCTCCGAGACCCTGGTGGCGATGCTGGTGGCGCTCGGCAAGGGCCAGGAGCTGGTGGTCTCGCACCGCTCCAAGAGCCCCAACGACGACATGGAGGCCCAGATCGCGTTGGCGGCCAATTCCCTCGGCCTGAAGTGCGGCGGCGGCGCCAACACCGAGCGGCTGGTGAAGTATCAGGCCGTCACCGAGCTGATGCTGCGGGCCGCCGACAGCGAGCGGAGCGGCCCGCTGGCGGCCCGCGGGCGCTCGCTGGTGCGGCGGATCCGCGCCTGGGAGGAGCCGACCAACGCCGGCATCCCGACCGTCGGCTCGCAGGTCGAGCTGGAGCTCGAGGGCGCCGGCATCGGCGTGCGCTTCCGCGGCGCCACGCCGCTCGGCACCTCGGCGGGCGAGGGCGAGGCGATCCACCTGGTCGATTCGGTGATCGAGCACGCCGAGTACCACGAGGTCCTCAACCGCCACGCGGCCCTCTTCACCGAGGCCGAGCCCGGCGTCCACGCCTTCCGCAAAGGGGTGGGGGAGGCCGAGATCCGCCGCGCCGGCGACGCCGAGCTCGCCGAGCTGTTCCGGCGCGCCCAGCGCTACGGCGGCAAGGGCTGCCTGACGGCGGTCGAGAACGTGCGCGAGGTCATCGCGCCCTACTTCGAGGGCAGCGACGCCGCCGAGCTGAGCCTGGCCGGCATCGACCGCGCGCTGCTCGGGCTCGAGCTGCGGGTGGCGCGCCGTCGCGGCAAGCTGGCCGAGGACGCCCCGGAGGAGGCCCGCGTCCGGGTCATGCAGCGCAAGCAGAACCTGGGCATGAACGCGATCTTGTCGGCCTCGCTGGCGCTGGCGCGGGCGGCGGCGCAGGTGCGCGGCAAGGAGCTCTACGAGCTGCTGCGCGAGGAGATGCTAGGCGTGATCGAGCGGCTGGCGGCCGGCCACGGCGTGAGCGTGGCGGGCACCACCTTCGAGGACTCGGTGCGCGCGCTGCGCCAGGTGACCGCCGGGCTCGAGGCCGGGGGCCGCTCGCTGCACGCCGAGCTGCGGGCCATCTTCCGCATCTACCAGGTCGAGGACGAAGGACCCGCGGTCGCCCCGGCGGCCCGCGAGGCCCGGCCCGCGGCGCCGCCCACGCCCGAGGCGGTCGCGGCGGAGGTCCTCGAGCTGCTCGCCGGCGAGCTCGGCGGTCTCGCCGCCAGGCGCACCCGGGGCGAGAGCCAGGTCGGCGCCGCGGGCCAGGCCGCGCGCGACGCCGGCACGCTCGCCGAGGGCGACTGGCGGGGGGGGGGGGCCGCCCCCTCCCCCCGCCGGGGCGCCGGCCCCCCC
>JACNJP010000598.1 GCA_014382465.1 Planctomycetota bacterium | reverse complement strand
GGCCGCAGGCGGCGCCGGCCAGGACGCCGAGCAGCAGAATGGGGGCGAGGGCGGAGCGCATCGGTCGAAGGTTAGCAAGGCCCGTGCCGACCCGCGGCGGCCACCACCGGGCCGCGAGGTTACTGCTGGGAAACGTCCCCGTGCGCCGCTTTAGAATGCGCCCGCCATGACGCAGACCGTCCCCCCGCTGAAACTGGCCTCGAGGATGTCCCGCCTGGGCACCGAGACCGCCTTCGAAGTCCTCGCCCGGGCCAAGGCGCTGGAGGCCCAGGGACGCAGCATCGTCCACCTGGAGATCGGCGAGCCGGACTTCGACACCCCGGCCAACGTCGTCGCCGCCGGCGTCAAGGCGCTGCAGGAGGGCTGGACCCACTACGGTCCCGCTGCCGGCCAGCCGGACTTCCGCGAGGCGATCGCAGCCTACGTCGGCCGCACCCGCGGGGTGGAGATCGGCGCCGACGAGGTGTGCGTGGTCCCGGGCGGGAAGCCGATCATGTTCTACTCCCTGCTGGCGCTGACCGAGTCCGGCGACGAGGTCATCTATCCGAACCCGGGCTTCCCGATCTACGAGTCGATGATCCAGTTCTCGGGCGCCAAGGCCGTGGCCTGCCCGCTGCGCGAGTCGAACGGCTTCTCGCTCGATCCGCAGGACGTGATCTCGCGGCTGACGCCGAACACCAAGATGGTGATCCTCAACTCGCCGGCCAACCCGACCGGCGGGGTGACCGGCCGCGAGCAGCTGGCGGAGGTCGTCGCCGCGCTGCGCGACCGCCCGGACGTGTGGATCCTGTCGGACGAGATCTACAGCCGCCTGCTCTACGACGGCGAGGAGCACGTCAGCCCCCTGAGCGACCCGTCGGTGCGCGACCGCATCATCCTGCTCGACGGCTTCAGCAAGACCTACGCCATGACCGGCTGGCGGCTGGGCTACGGCGTCATGCCGGCGCCGCTGGCGGCCATGGTCACCAAGCTGATGGTGAACTCGAACTCCTGCACCGCCTCCTTCACCCAGCGCGCCGGGCTGGAGGCGATCACCGGCGACCAGTCGGCGGTCGAGACCATGCGCGCGACCTTCGACGTGCGCCGCAAGCACATCGTGGGGCTGCTCAATGACGTCCCCGGGATCTCCTGCCACTTGCCCAAGGGGGCCTTCTACGTGTTCCCCAACGTCCGCGGGGTCGGCCTCAAGAGCGACGAGCTGCAGCGGCGGATCCTGAGCGAGGCCGGGGTGGCCTGCCTGGCCGGGACCGCCTTCGGGGCCGAGGGCGAGGGCTACCTTCGGTTCTCCTACGCCGCCTCGATCGAGACCATCGAGGAGGGCGTGCGCCGGGTCCGGGGCCTGATCGAGTCGCTCTGATGGGTCAGCGCTTCGCCGACTTCCGCTCCGACACGGTCACCACCCCGACCGCCCGCATGCTCGAGGCGATGGCCACCGCGCGCGTCGGCGACGCCGTGCTCGGCGACGACCCGACGGTCGACGCCCTCGAGAAGCGCTTCGCCGAGCTGTTCGGCCACGAGGCGGCGCTGTTCACGCCCTCCGGCACGATGTCGAACCAGTGCGCGGTGGCGGCCCACATCGAGCCCGGCGAGGAGGTGATCGTCGAGTCCGACGCCCACATCTTCATGTACGAGGGCGGCGGGCTGTCGCGCGTCGGCGGGGCCCACGTGCGCACGATCGCCGGCGAGGCCGGCATGCTGCCGGTGGACGAGGTCCGGGCGGCGGTGCGGCCGCCGTCGGTCCACATGCCGCGCACCGCGCTGATCTGCCTCGAGCAGACCCACCTGTTCTCCGGCGGCTCGATCCTGCCGATGAGCTACCTCGAGTCGCTGCGGGCGCTGAGCTTGCAGCTCGGGATCCCGGTCCACATCGACGGCGCCCGCATCTTCAACGCCCTGGCCGAGACCGGCATCGACGCCGCCGACTACGGCGCCATGTGCGACTCGATGTCGGTGTCGCTGTGCAAGGGGCTGTCGTGCCCGGTGGGCAGCCTCCTGATCGGCAGCGGCGCCTTCATCGAGCGCGCCAAGCGGGTGCGGAAGTGGCTCGGCGGCGGGATGCGCCAAGCCGGCTATCTCGCCATCTGCGGCCTCATTGCCCTGGACGAGGTGCTGCCGCTGCTCAGCGACGACAACGCCCGCTGCCGCAAGCTCGGCGGCGCCATCCTCGGCCTGCCGGGGCTCCAGATCGCCCAGCCGAACATCGACACCAACATCCTGTTCGTCGAGATCACGCACCCGGGGCTCGACGCGCCGATGGTGGAGGCGGCCCTCAGCGACCACGGGGTGCTGGCCCTGGCGATCGGCGACCGGCTGCTGCGCTTCGTGACCCACCGGCTGGTCAGCGACCCCGACATCGACCGGGCCGCCCAGGCCCTCCAGGAGATCGTCACCGCCACCCCTCGCGGCTGATCCCATGTCCGTCTTCAAGGCCTACGACATCCGGGGGACCTACCCCGACCAGATCGACGCCGGGCTGGCCCGCCGCGTCGGCCGCGCCTACGCCGACTTCCTCGGGCGGGGGCCGGTGGTGGTCGGGCGAGACATGCGCACGATGGCGCCCGAGATCCAGGGCGCCTTCATCGACGGCGTCCGCGACGGCGGGGTCCACGTCATCGACGCCGGGCTGACCTCGACGCCCCAGCTCTACTTCGCCATCGGTCACCTGGGCGCTGCCGGCGGCGTCAACGTCACCGCCAGCCACAACGGCCCGCGCTACATCGGCTTCAAGCTCTGCCGCGAGCAGGCCAGGCCGATCAGCGCCGACGACGGCATCCTCGACCTCGAGCGGATGGCCACCGCGGCCGACCAGCCGGCGCCCAAGGCCGAGCGCGGCGGCCTCGAGCAGGTCGACGTCCTGTCGGCCTACCTCGACCACGTCATGAAGTGGGCCGACCTGGCGCGGCCGATGGTGCTGGCCTCGGACGCGGCCAACGGCATGGCCGCCCACACCTTCCCGGGGCTGCTCGCCCGGCTGCCGCAGGTGCAGCACCACGGCCTCTACTACCACCTCGACGGCAGCTTCCCCAACCACGAGGCCAACCCGCTGAAGAAGGAGAACCTCGCCGACCTGATCCGCCTGGTGGGGGACCGCGGGGCCGAGATCGGCGCCGCCTTCGACGGCGACGCCGACCGCTGCTGCTTCGTCGACGAAAAGGGCCGGGCCATCGGCAACGACATCATCACCGCCCTGGTGGCGCGCGATGTCCTGGCGCGAGAGCCCGGCGCCGCCATCGTCTACGACCTCCGCTCCTCCTGGATCCTGCCGCAGACGATCCTCGCCGGCGGCGGCCGGCCGGTCAAGGAGCGGGTCGGACACAGCTTCCTGAAGGCCCGCATGCGCGAGCACGACGCCCCCTTCGGCGGCGAACTCAGCGGCCACTACTACTTCCGGGACAACTGGTTCGCCGACAACTCGGAGATCATCCTGCTGTCGGTGCTCAACCTCCTCTCGCGCAGCGAGCGGCCCTTCAGCGCCATGCTCGACGAGCTGATGCCTTACCACTCGACCGGCGAGGTGAATTTCCGGGTCGAGGACAAGGCGGCGGCCATCGGCCTGCTCAAGCGCCACTTCGCCGGCGGCGCCCAGGACGAGCTCGACGGGATCACCATCGCCTACGGGGAGCCCGGCAGCTCCGGCTGGTGGTGGGTCAACCTGCGCGCCTCCAACACCGAGCCGCTGCTGCGGATGAACCTCGAGTCCGACCGCCGCGAGGTGATGGAGTCCCGCACCCGGGAGGTCTTCGAGCTCCTGGGGGTCCAGCCCGAGTAGGCTGGCCTGCATGGCCACCACCAAGCAGATCCGCATCCTTGGGGTGCCGATGGACCTCGGCGCCAGCCGCCGCGGCACCGACATGGGGCCGAGCGCCCTGCGCATCACCGGGGTCAGCGAGGACCTCCGCCGGCTCGGGGGCACGGTCGAGCGCGAGCAGGACATCATGGTGCCGGCCATGGAGACGCGGTCCCCCGCGGACCTGGCGCAGCGCTTCCGCCGCGAGATCCTGCACGTCTGCGAGCGGCTGGCCGCGAGGACTCAGCAGATCCTCGACGAGGGCTCGACGCCGCTGGTCTATGGCGGAGACCACTCGATCGCCATGGGGACGGTGGCCGGGGTCGCGGCCCACTTCCGGTCCCGCGGCGAGGACTTCGGCCTGATCTGGTTCGACGCCCACGGCGACATGAACACGCCCCAGTCCTCGCCCTCCGGCAACATCCACGGCATGCCCCTGGCCCACCTGCTCGGCATGGGAGATCCCGAGCTCGCCGGCATCGGCGGCTTCAGCCCCAAGATTGCGCCGGAGCGGGTGGTCCTGATCGGCCTGCGCGACATCGACGGCGGCGAGCGCAAGATCATCCGCGACTCCGGCGTCCGCGCCTTCAGCATGCGCGAGATCGACCAGCGCGGCATCGGCGCGGTGGTCGATGAGGCCCTTGCGCTGGTCACCCACGGCACCGCCGGCTTCCACCTCAGCTTCGACGTCGACGGCCTGGATCCCGGGATCGCTCCTGGGGTGGGCACGCCGGTCCCCGGCGGCGTCGGATACCGCGAGGCCCACCTCCTGATGGAGTGCGTCGCCGACACCGGCATGCTGAGCTCGCTCGAGGTGGTGGAGCTGAACCCGGTGCTCGACGAGCGCAACCGCAGCGCCGAGACCATGAAGCACCTCATCCTCAGCGCCTTCGGCCTCTCGATCCTCTAGCCGCTCCTCAGCGGCAGTTGCCGAGGAGCCGCAGGTAGGCGTCGATGTCCTGGGGTTCGCCCAGGACCAGCAGCGAGTCGCCCGGGCGGAGCGGGGTGTCGGCCCTCGGATTGAAGGCCCGCGAGCCGTCGGGGCGGTGGACCGCGACAGCGATCAGGCTGTAGCGGCTGCCGAGCTGCATCGCCGCCAGGGTCCGCTGGTCCTCGGGCAGGTCGGCCGGCAGGCGGATCTCGTCGATGATGACCTCGTGGTGGCGCTCTCCGAGCGCGAGGTCGGCCAGGTCGAGGGCGCTCGGCCGGAGGAAGGCCTGGGCCAGGCGCAGGCCGCCGAGTTGGTACGGCGGGACCACCCGATCGGCGCCGACCCGGAGCAGCTGCCGCTCGCTGCGCGGATCTTCGGCCCGCGCGACGATCCGGCACTCGGGGTTGCGCTGGCGTGCGGTCAGGGTGATGAAGACGTTGTCGGCGTCGGTGCCGACGGTCGCGATCACTCCCGAGGCCCGGTCGATCCCGGCCTTCGCCAGCAGCTCCTCGTCCGTCGCGTCACCGTGGAGGCAGGGCACGCGCATGGCCAGCAGCTCGGCGACGACGTCCTCGCGGTGGTCGATGACCACGAAGGGCCTCCCCGCGGCTTCCAGCTCCTCCCGCACCACCTGGCCGAGGCGGCCGTAGCCGCACAGGATCACGTGGTGGTCGAGCTTTTCGATGGCTTTCTCCATGCGTCTCTCGTTCCGTCTCGGCACGTTCGCGAGCACCGCCCGCGCCAGGAAGCCGCCGGCGAAGAAGAAGGTGGTGACCCCGGCGGTGATTACCAGGAGCGTGAAGACCCGTCCCAGGGTGCTCAGTTCGCCGACCTCCTCGTAGCCCACCGTGCTGACCGTGATCACGGTCATGTAGAGGGCGTCGAAGGGGGTCAGGTCCTCGATCAGGACATAGCCGAGGGTGCCGGCGGCGAGCACGGTGGCGACCCAGATGCCCAGGAGGCGGAGGTCGCGGACCGCGACCTGGTTCTCGAGCCGGCTTTTCTGCACGCGCCGCGGATTCTAGCCGGATCGGCCTACAATCTCCTCGCTTCATGGACCCTCGCCTCGAGCCCTTGCTGGACAAGCTCCCCGCCTGGCTGCAGCCCGGCGGTCCGGACTCGGACGTCGTGGTGGCGAGCCGCGTGCGGCTGGCGCGGAACCTGGCGGCCAGGCGCTTCCCCGCCCTGCTCGCGACCGAGGAGGCGCGAGAGATCTGCCAGATGGCCCGCGACCGCCTGTCCTCGTTCTTCCAGGACGGCCTGATCCTCGAACCGAGCGGCTTCCGCGGCGCCGACGCCGACCTCCTGGTGGAGCGGAGCCTGGCCACCCGCGACCTGCTCGATGCCCCGCGTCCGACCCTGGTCCTCTTCAATGGCGAGGAGAGCGTCGGCCTGCTGGTGAACGAGGAGGACCATTTCCGGATTCAGGCCTTCGCCTCGGGGCTCAATCTGCAGGTAGCCATCCGCAGCGCCCAGCCCTTGTCGCGCCGGCTCGCCCGCAGCTTCGATCTGGCGCGGAGCGCCAGGTACGGCTGGCTCACCGCCTGCCCGACCAACACCGGCACCGGATTGCGCGCCTCCCTCCTGCTCCACCTGCCAGCCTTGTCCCGGGCAAGAATTCCGCTCCAGCGCATGCTCCAGACCGCCCAGAAGTCCTTCCTGGCGGTCCGCGGCGTGCACGGCGAAGGGAGCCGGGCGCTCGGGCACCTCTACCAGATCAGCAACCAGCGCACCCTTGGCACCGACCTCGGCCAGCAGCTCCACGTCATCGAGGACTTCGGCGGCGAGGTCACGCGCTACGAGCGGGAAGTCAGGCAGGCGCTGCTGCGCGACGACGCCAACCGGCGGGCCCTGATCGCCGACGTCGAACGGGCCTACCTCCAGCTCAACGACGCGGAAGGGCTCTCGACCGCCGAGGCGCTGGAGGCGCTCAGCACCTTGAGGCTCGCCATGCTCTGCGGCCTGTCCCCCGAGCTCGGCTACGACCTCGACCCCGAGAGGCTGCTGACGGACTCCTTCCAGATCCAGCCAGGCCACCTGCAGGCTAGGATCGGCGCCGAGCTCGACCCTGGCCAGCGGGACGCGAGCCGCGCCCGCTTGCTCCGCGACTCGCTCGGTTTGAAGGGGAAGGGGTAGGGGCGGGTCGGGCGGCCGGAGGCGCCGGACGGCTGGGCGCGCTGGCGGGCTTGGGGGTGGAGACCGGCCTGGACCGCGGGGCCGGCTGGCTGACGCGTGCCGGAGTCGTCTTCACCGCCGGTGGGGAAGAATCCTGGGAGGCCTTCGGCCGTCCGCCGCCAGAAGAACCCACGCGGCCGCGGGCGCCGCCTCCGCCCGACCCGCCGGATCCCCTCGCCGGTGCGGCCGATCGCGGCGGCGAGGATGCGCGCGGGGGCGAGGAGGCGCGCGGGGGCGAGGAGGCGCGCGGGGGAGGCGAGGTGCGTGCCGGCGGGGCGCTTCGCGAGGGCGGCCGGGCCGCAGCCCTTGGCGCGGAGGTCACCGGGCGCGCGGGCTGTGCGCCGGTGGGGCGCGAGGGAGGGACCACCGTGGCCGGAGGGAGGGCGACCCGTCCGCCTGAGGGCGGCGGCGGGCTGAAGCTGCCGCCCGAGGGGGCTCCGCCGGTCGAGGCGGTGGGCGGCAGGGGCGCGCGCGCGGGCGTCGTGCTCGGAGCAAGGGCGGCGGGCCCGGGGGGGCGGGCGGGGGGGCCTCAGGCGCCTCCGGCGCGGGTGCG
>JACNJP010000556.1 GCA_014382465.1 Planctomycetota bacterium | reverse complement strand
CCGGCGACCTCTTCGAGCGCAACCGGCGGCGCTGGAACGGCTGGCTGGCGCGCGCCTTCGGCGCCTTCCGCGGCGGCGGCGAGCGCGACCGCCTGCTGCTGGCGCGGGCCGTCGCCACCCTGATGTGGAACCGGCGCGCCGCCGTCCGCGGGCTGCCCGACCAGGGCGTCATCCCGTCGCCCTTCGTCTACCGCGGCTTTTGGGGCTGGGACTCGTGGAAGCACGCCCACGCGCTGGCAAAGATCGATCCCGCGCTGGGCCTGGCGCAGCTCCGCGGCCAGTTCTACGGCGACGACCCCGACGCCATGGTGCCGGACACCGTGATGCCGGAGCCGCGCCTTAACAACCGCCTCAACAGCAAGCCGCCGATGGCCGCCTGGGCGCTCGACGAGCTGCGCCGCGCCGGCGCCGCGCCGGAGGAGGTCGCGGCGCTGCGCGGGCGCTGCGCCGGCCAGCTCCGCTGGTGGGCCAAGCACCGCCGCGGCACCGGCGAGGCCCTGTTCCGCCACGGCGGCGTCGACGCCACCACCGCCGCCTGGGACAGCGGCTGGGACGACTCGCTGCGCTTCGCCCAGGCGCGGCTGAGGCCGGTCGGCGACTGGCAGCTCCTCGGCCTGTGGCAGCCGGACCTGAACGCCTATCTGCAGACCGAGTTCGCGGCCATGGCCCGGCTCTACCAGGCCGCCGGCCAGGACGACGGCGCCTGGCTCGAGCGCGAGGGCCAGATGGCCAAGCTGCTGCGGACCCGGCTGTGGGACCCGCAGCGCGGCGCCTACTGCGACCACGACCTTCAGGGTCGGAGCACCGGCGTGCTGTCGGCCGCCTGCTGGCTGCCGCTGTGGTCGGGGGCGGGGCCCGCCAAGCAGGCGGCGGCGGTGCGCGCGCTGATGACCGACCCGGCCCACTTCGGCACGCCGCTGCCGTTCCCCGCGCTGGCCGCCTCCGAGCCCGGCTTCGACCCCGACGGCTACTGGAACGGCGGCGTCTGGCTCGACCACGCCGCGCTGGCTCTGGTGGCGCTCGGTGAAGCCGCCGCCGGCGCCCGCGATCGCCTGCTCGACGGCGTCGCGGCGCTGCCGGGCTTCTACGAGTGCTACTCGCCGCTGACGGGCGCCCCGTGCGCCGGCGAGCGGCCCGCGGCGCCGCAGTTCTCCTGGAGCGCGGCGGCGGTCCTGGAGATCCTGACCGGCGGGCCGGCGGCCGGGGTCGGCCGGGCGCCCCGCACGGCGCTACGATGATTCCATGAGGATTCGCCCCCAGGTCTGGTGCCTCCTGCTCCTTCCGGCCGCCGGCTCCACAGCCTGCCAGCAGCCGTCCGCGGCGGATCCGGTCGCGGCCGCCACGGCGCCGGCGGACGACTACCGCGTCCCCACGCGCCCGGTACACACCTACTCGATCCTGGCGGTCGACAAGGAGACCGGCGAGATCGGCGTCGCCGCGCAGTCGCATTGGTTCTCGGTCGGCAGCCGGGTGATCTGGGCCGAGGCCGGGGTCGGCGCAGTGGTCACCCAGTCCTACTCGCGCACCGCCTACGGCCCCGAGCTGCTGGCCGACATCAAGGCCGGCAAGGACCCGGCCGAGGCGCTGGCCGCGCGCATCGCCTTGGACACCGGCGCCGACGTCCGCCAGGTCGGGGTGATCGATCTGCACGGCGGCATCGGCGCCTTCTCCGGCAAGCGCTGCATCGCCGAGGTGGCGCAATACCAGGGCGACGGCTTCCTGGTGATCGGCAACATCCTGGCCAACGACGAGGTGGTCCAGGCCATGGCCGACGCCTTCATCCACTCCCAGGGGCCGCTGGCCGAGCGCCTGGTGGCGGCCATGGACGCCGCCAACAGCGCCGGCGGCGACCTGCGCGGACGCCAGTCGGCGGCGCTCAAGGTGGTCTCGGGCGAGGCCACCGACCAGCCCTCGGAGGGCGTCGTGGTCGACATCCGGGTCGACGACCACCACCGGCCGATGGCCGAGCTGGCGCGGCTGCTGCGCATCCACCGGGCCTACAAGCTGGCCAACCTCGGCGACGAGGCGGTGGCTCAGAACGACATCGAGACCGCCACGCTCTATTACCAGCAGGCCGAGGAGCTCTATCCCGAGCAGGTGGAGCTGAGCTACTGGCGCGGCTACGCGCTGCTCAAGGCCGGCTTCGAGGAGGAGGCGCTGCGGATCTTCCAGCACGTGTTCGCCGAGGAGCCGGCCTGGGTCGAGATGGCGCCGCGGCTGATGGCCGCCGACCACCTGCCGAAGGACGAGGCGCTGCTGGCGCGGATCGCGGCGCTGGCGCCGCGGGCCGAGGCGCCGCCGGTGCCGATGGCCAACCAGGTTCGCATCGAGCGCGACATCCGCAAGCTGGCCGGCTTCGGCACCCGCCACACGCTGAGCGACACCGCCGACCCCGAGCGCGGCATCGGCGCGGCGCGGCGCTGGCTGGCCGACGAGCTGCGGCGGATCTCCGACCGGCACCACGGCGGCCGGCTGCAGGTCGCCCTGGAGTCGTTCCAGATCCCGGCCGGGCGCAGGATTCCTGACGGCGTCGAGCTGGCCAACGTGGTCGCCACGCTGCCGGGGACCGACCCGGACCGGCTGCTGGTGATCTCCGGCCACTACGACTCGCGCGCCAGCGACCCGATGGACGCCCGGAGCGACGCCCCGGGCGCCAACGACGACGCCAGCGGCGTGGCCGCGGTGATGGAGGCCGCCCGTCTGCTCGGCGGGCTGAAGCCGCAGGCGACGGTGGTGTTCCTGGCGGTCGCCGGCGAGGAGCAGGGCCTGCTCGGGGCGCGCGCCCAGGCCGAGAAGTGGAAGGCCGAGGGCAAGCTGGTCGAGGCGATGATCACGATGGACATCGTCGGCGGCTCCAGGGGCTCCTCCGGCAAGCACGAGCCGTGGCGGCTGCGGGCCTTCAGCGAGGGCGTGCCGACCGCCGGGCCCAAGGTGGTCGGCAGCGACAACGACGCGCCGTCGCGGCAGCTGGCGCGCTACTTCGCCCGGGTCGGCGAAGAGGCGCTGCCGGGCTTCGACATCTCGATGGTGTTCCGCCAGGACCGCTACCTGCGCGGCGGCGACCACAAGGCCTTCAACGACAACGGCTGGGCGGCGATCCGGCTGACCGAGCCGCACGAGAACTACTCGCAGCAGCACCAGGACGTGCGCGTCGAGGAGGGCCTGGCCTACGGCGACCTGGCCGACTTCGTCGACTTCGGCTACGTCGGCCGCGTCACGACCGTGGTGGCCACCACCCTCCACGAGCTGGCCCTGGCCCCCGCCGCCCCGACCCAGGTCTCCATGGACACCAGCGGCCTGACGCCGAGCACGACCCTGCGGTGGGAGCCGAGCGAGGGCGCCGCCGGCTACGCCGTCCTCTACCGCCGCAGCCACGAGCCGACCTGGTCCTACCGCCGCGTCGTCGGCGACGAGCCCCAGGTCACCCTCGAGGGCAAGAGCAAGGACGACTGGCTGTTCGCCGTCGAGGCCTTCGGCCCCGATGGCCACCGCAGCCTCCCCGTCTACCCTTCCCCGCGCTTTTAAGAAGGTGTCAGGCTCATCCGCATAGTTTCCGGTCCGTTTCGGACCGGAAACTATGCGGATGAGCCTGACACCTTCTTGGCCCGCCGGAAACGGGCCAGGGTCTGTTCCAGCTCCTCGGTCTGGATCGGCTTCGAGAGGAAGGCGTCCAGGCCCGCGTTCTCGGCGGCCTGCCGGGCCTCGGCGAGCACGTTGGCGGTCAGGGCCACCACCGGCACCCGCGCCCGCGGCCCGTCCAGGGCGCGGATCCGCCGTGTCGCCTCGAGGCCGTCCATCACCGGCATCTGCATGTCCATGAACACCAGGTCGTAGTCGGCCGCGGCGGCGAGCTCCGAGCCCTCGAGGCCGTTGACGGCGAAGTCGGCGCCGGCCCCGAGCCGCTCCAGCATCTTGCCCACCACCTTGCGGTTGACGACGTTGTCGTCGACCACCAGGACGCGCATGCCGGCCGCCGGCAGGGGCGCCGATTCCCCGTCCGCAGCCGCCGGCTCCTCCTGGCGACCGAGCACCTGGAGCAGGGCCTTGTGAAGCTTGGAGGAACGGATCGGGCGCTGCAGGGTGACGAGGCCGGCGCCGGCGAGCTCCCCGAGCTCGGCGGCATGGCGAGCCACCGTGAGGACCGCCGGCGCGGGACAGAGGCGCTCCGCCAAACGGACCGCCACCGCCGCGGGATTCAGGTCCTCGCCTTCCACCAGGATCACCGCGTCGACCGGCCGGCCCTGGTCGAGCTCCGCCTGGAGCAGCTCGCAGCCCTCCTGCTCCCCGGAGGCGGTCAGACAAGGGACGCCCAGCCGGCGGACGGCGTTCTCCAGGCTGCAGAGCTCGTCCGGCGCCGGGCCCAGCACCAGGACGCGGATCCGCTCCAGGCCCGCGACGGGGCTGGCCACCGGGCCGCGCACCACCGGCAGCCGGACCTCGAACCAGAACAGGCTGCCGGCCCCCTCCTCGCTCTCGACCTCGATCCGGCCGCCCATGAGCTGGACGAACTGGCGGCACAGCGCCAGGCCCAGGCCGGTGCCGCCCACCTGGTTGGCCACCGACGCGTTCCCCTGCACGAAGGGCCGGAACAGCCTGCCGCGGACGTCGGCCGGGATCCCCCAGCCGGTGTCCTTGACGCCGATGCGGACGGTCGCCTGGCCGTCGCTCTGCTCCACCACCCGGCTGCGCAGGACCACCGATCCCGCCTCGGTGAACTTGATCGCGTTCCCCAGCAGGTTGGCGACCACCTGCCGCAGCCTTCCCGGGTCGCCGCGAACCAGGAGCGGCAGCTCCGGCCGCAGGCAGGTGTCGAGCACCAGCCCGGGCCGCTGGGCCTTGGGCGCGAACAGCTCGGCCACCGACTCGAGCAGCGCACAGAGGTCGAATTCGACCTCCTCCAGCTCCAGGTGGCCGGCCTCGACCTTGGAGAAGTCGAGGATGTCGTTGAGGATCCCGAGGAGCGAGCGCCCGGAGTCCCTCAAGGTGGTCGCCAGGTCCTGCTGCTCGTCGTTCAGCGGCGTGCCCAGCAGCAGGTCGGCCATTCCCAGCACGCCGTTCATCGGCGTCCGGATCTCGTGGCTCATGGTCGCCAGGAACCGGCTCTTGGCCTGCTCCGCCCGTTTGGCGTGCTCGGCCTGCTGCTCGGCCTCGGAGCGGGCGCCGACCAGTTCCAGCTCCCGCTCCTGGATCCGATCGGCCATGTCGTTGAAGGCGCCCGCGAGCACCGCCACCTCGTCCCGGCCCCGGAGTTGGGCGCGGGTGTCCAAGTCCCCCCGGGAGATCCGGTAGGACGCTTGGGCGATGTGCTTGAGCCGCCGGTTCAGCAGCAGGCCGAGCGCGAGTCCGGGGAAGCCGGCGGCCAGCAGGACGCCAAGGGCGATGGCCAAGTTGGTCCAGTGCCGATGCGCGTCGAGCACCGCGAGGGAGCTGTCCTCCAGCTCGAGGACCAGGCTGCCGATCGGGGCGCCGTCCTCTCCGACCACCGCCTGTTGCAGGCTCCGGGGCCGCACCGACCGGGCACCGTCCCGCCGCCAGGACACGAGCGGGCGGCCCTCCCGGTCCAGGACCTGCAGGGTGGCGACCAGCGGGACCCCGTCGAGGAACCGGAGCTCCTCTTCGATGCGGGGCACGTCCTCGAGGAGGAGGTCGAACTCCAGGGTCCTCGCCAGCTGGGCCAGCAAGTGCCTCCCGGAGCTCTCGAGCGCCGCGACGTCGCGATCCTCGCCCTTGAGGTCGAAGTAGGCCAGGACCGGACCCAAGAAGAGGACCGCCAGCGCCAGGGTGCCGAAAGCGAAGCGGAAGCCGACGCTGCGGTGGAAGCGGAGCAGCTTCATCCGTCGCTCCTCCGGTCGGCGGCGTCCGCGCCGGGGGCTGGCGCGGGAGCGGCGGGCGGCTTCGAGTCCGGGAACGCCTGGTCCAAGACCTGGATCAGCCGGGCCGAGAGGCCGGCCGCCTCCACCTTCCAGCCGCCCTCGTCCCGCTCGTAGTTGATGTGGCTCGGGACCGCTCGCGCCAGGCTCTCGACCAGCTTGGTGAGCACCTTCCGGACGTCCTCGCCCTGCTCCCCGGGCGGCAGGAACAGCATGAGGAACTCGGCGTCCTGCTTGAGCATCAGGACGAGCGTCCGCGGCGTCGCGCCGGTCCGGGTCGGATCGTCGCGGAGGTGGGCGACGAGGAAGCCGATGTCCGCGCGCACCAGGACCTGGACTCCGGCCTGGATCGCCGCGGCGTCCTGGCGCGCCAGGGCGTCCCCCAGGGGATCCAGGTAGATCGACCGGCCATCGTGGCGGTCGAGGCGGTGCCGGTACTCCAACAGCAGGTCGGCGCTCTTCGCGCAGCGGGGGAAGTCGGCGGCGCGGGCGTAGACCACCACCCGCTTGGTGATCTCGGTGAAGGTCGGGCGGACGTTCCAGCGCAGCTCCTCGAGCGGGATCGGCGGCTCCTCCTGGAGACCGAGGACAGCGAGGAGCGCGAGGAGGAGCACCGGCGGCCTCCCGGTCAGAAGTCGAGGACCGCTTCGAACCAGATCGTGTCGCCGTTGGCGTGCGGACCAGGGTGATCGTGGGAGACCGCCTGGTACTCCAGCTTGAAGCTCAGGTGGGCGGCCGGGACCCACCGGAGGCCGATGGAGACCGCGTCCCGGTCGGCGGAATCCCTGATGTCCCGGTCGGGATCGACCGAGTCGGCGCGGACGAAGGCTCCCAGCTCCGCGCCGCCCTGGCTGTCGACCAAGGGGGCGTAGGCCTGGAGGTACCACCCGGTGCCGCCGCGGGAGTCGCCGGGAGCCGCCGGATCGTCGATCTCGGACTGGACCCACTCGCCGACCAGCTGGACCGCTTCGAGGTCCAGGCTGGCGTCGGCGCCGAGGAAGCGGTAGCTCTGCGTGCCGGCTGGATCGTGCTTGCCGGCGGCGCCCGAGAGGCCGACGCCGAAGCCCGACGCGTGGCTCCAGCCGAGCCTGCCGCTGAGCATCTTGTTCTGGTTGCTGTCCTGCTCCTGGCGAGCGGCGCGGACGCTGGTCGTCAGGGCCGGCCCGAGGCCGTTGCTGAGGGCGGTTTCGACCAGGAAGATGCCGCTGGCGGCCTCGGCGGAATAGCGCACCATGGCGCCGGACTCGTACCAGCTCCCGGGCACCACCTCGCGCATGACGAGCGGCCTTGTGACGGCGAGGTTCACCGGCGGGAACCAGACATGGCGCTCCACGCCGAAGGGCGCGTAAAAGCGGCCGAGGATGAAGGACGGGCCGGCCGCGTCCCAGGGGTGGTAGTCCAGGAACACTTGGTCCATCTCCACCTTGCCGGCGCCGTGCTCCCACTCGAACTCCAGCCGGGCGTCGGTGTGCTCGTTGACCGCCACGTCAAACAGCAGGTTGGCGTGGTGGAGGTCGAAGGAGGAGACGTCCCCGTCGGCGTCCCGGAACTCGAGCTGCAGGAAGCCGTGGAGCGAGAGGATGG
>JACNJP010000306.1 GCA_014382465.1 Planctomycetota bacterium | reverse complement strand
GGGCCCGGGGGGGGGCCGGGCAAACCTGCGACGCCTTCGGCGGGCGCGGGGTGCGGGCAACCTACGGGGGGGCCGGGTCCGGAAGGGGCGTCGCCACGGGGTTGGGCGATGTGGGGGAGGCGCTGGGGGCCCGCCTGGGCGGCTGAGGCCTCGGCCGGGCGCGTGGCCTCGCAGCACCGCCAGCCTAGCAGCCGTTACCCTCTCCCCCGATGTCGGCGCTGCCTTACGCCCTGCGACGGCCGGTCCTGCTGGCGCGGGACCTGGTCCTGAACCGGCGCCAGCCGGACCTGGCGAAGCTGCGCGCCATCGACGAGCCCGAGCGCTTCGTCTGGGCGGTCCTGCCGCACGCCGCGCGCAGCTTCTCGGCCTGCATCACCATGCTGCCGGCCCGCACCGCCCTCACCGCGGCGGTCGGCTACCTCTACTGCCGCACGCTCGACGCCTTCGAGGACCACGAGCCCGACGGCGAGGCCCGGGTGCGGGCCCTCGGCGCCTTCGCAGACCGCATGCACCAGGACACCCTGGCGCCGGCGGCCGCCATCCAGGACCAGGTGGTGCAGGACCCGCGCGACCGGGCGCACCTCCTGCTGGTCGAGAAGCACCCGCTGGTCGACCAGGTCTACGCCGGGCTGGCCGCCCCGCACCGGGAGCTGGTGGGCGAGGTCGTCGGCGACATGGCCGGCAGCATGCGCTGGTCGGCGCGCGCCTTCCACGGCCAGGGCGGCGTGCTCGAGGACGGCGAGCAGCTGTCGCGCTACTGCCACGGCGTCATGGGCCAGCCGGTGCGCTTCGCGCTGCAGCTCAGCCTGAAGCAGCCGCTCAGCCCGGAGCAGGAGCAGGACGCCCTGGCGGTCGGCGAATACGTCCAGCTCGCCAACATCACGCGCGACGTCGAGAAGGACCTCGCACGGGGTGTCGCCTACCGGCCGGAGCTGCGCGGCGACCTGGGCGGCGACCCGGCGCGGCCCGAGGGGGCGGCGCGGGTGCTGGCGGCGCGCGAGGCGCTGCTCGGCCGGGCCCTCGAGCTGGCCCCCCGCTACCGCCGCCTGATCGCCAACCTGCCCTTCCCCGGGGTCAGCTTCGCCCGCAGCTCGGCGGTGCTGATGCAGCTCTTCACCGACCGCTTCTACAGCGGCTGCGCCGAGCGCATGGGCCTGGCGCCCTGGCGCCGGCCGGTCGGCGGCATGCGCCTGATCTTCCGCGCCTTCCCGGCCTTCCTGTCCCGGAAGGCCGCTGGCCGCACTCTGGAGGGAATCGAGCGCGACCTACGGCGGGCGGCGGCGGGGCTGGGTGCTGCCGCCCGCGTCCGCGACGACGCGGCGGCTACTGGATGACCAGCGTCAGCGGGTTGGAGTCGTACCAGAATCCGGCCTTGGCGGCGGCCGCTTCCAGGTAGACGGTCAGGCCGGCGGCGCCCGACGGGATCGGGGCGCTGGTGAAGCTGGCGCTCCCGGCGGCGTCGGTGGTGCCGGCGTGCTGGCGATCCGTCAGTTCGCCGGCTACATCTTGGAACAGCGCACGCCGGACCACTCGACGATCTCGAAGACGCGTCGGCTGCTGGAATACGAGACACACCTGGCGGTCTTCGGCTGGGCGCACTGCTACGGAACGGATGGGCTGGGCCGGCTCTTTGTGTGCGGCTTGGGGAATGTGCAGATACGCGTGGCAGTGTACGCCAACGGCTTCAATCTCGGGCTGCTGCTGCGGAAGCTAGTCGGGATCGGGACGCCGCGGGGGTTGCAGGGAACGGCCGAGGTGGTCGAGGACGACAATCCCTTCGTCTTGATTGCCTGGAAGGCGAGTGGGCGCGCAAGGTGGCGCAGGTGGCGGTCGGCGGTGGGACTCCGGCGGGTCAACCTCGTGGCGTGATCAAGTCGACGATGTCCCGTAGAACGTGACTCTGTCGCCACCACCCCGGGGCCGGTTGAGTGGAGGTCCACGATTTGTTAAGGTCGCCGCCTCTCTTGGGCACTCGCCCAACAAGAGGAACAAAGAATCCCTATCGGGAGGAATACCATGATACGCGCATCAGTAGTCATCGCTCTCTCAGCAGGCCTTCTGGGCCTGGCCCATCTCACTGGTGGACAGACGAATTCGGGTGGAGCGAATCCTCCGACTTACAACGACTTGGTGTGGATGTGGGATAATGGGTGGTTCGAGACCGAAGCGGACGGGCCCGACGGCATGCATGGTCAAGATGGATCGCCTGGCGAGGATGGCACTCCAGGTCTCAAGGGGGGTAATGGGACCCCCATTGTTGTAATCGTTTCTGGTACGGAGTCCCCCTTTATCATGGGCGGCTGGGGTGGACATGGAGGGTTTGGAGGCAATGGTGGGGCTGGTTTAGAGACAGGCAGTGGAGGCAACGGTGGCACCAGTCTTGGAGGCGGCAACGGCGGCGATGCAACTCTGATCCTGGAGGATGGGATTGGAGCAGCGGTCGGCGGATGGGGCGGCCCTGGAGGAAATGGCGGTGCTGGAGGTTCCTCGTGGTATGGCACTGGTGCCGGAAGCGGTGGGGTCGGCGGGAACGGAGGGAATGGCGGAGATGCCCTCGCAGCTCCGACCGGGACGGGATCTTGGAGAACCGTCGGTGGAGAAGGTGGCGAAAAGGGATTGGGAGGACCCCACGGTGCGCCCTCCATTGGCAAGGCTCCTGATGGTGTTGATGGCCAGGATGGGGAGGGCAATTAGTCCTGGTTCGGTTTCGTCCCCAGAGGCCTGGTCCTCGGTGGGCGCTTCTTGGGGAGAAATGCGATGACAAGACGACGAACCGCCTTCATCTTGGTATTCCTGCTCGGCTTTTTGGGCGCCCTCCTCGTCGTTGATGACCTGCCGGAAAGGAGTCAGGGGCAACTTCCGGTTTCTTCATTGGCTGAGGCCCCTGCGCCCGTGCGGGCCGAAGGCCCCCAACAGCGAGTGGATTTACCGGTGTCGATTGGACCACTTGTAGTCGTGGACTCCCTCACCGGACAGACTCTGAAATGTCCAATTTCCCTTTTGGCCGCCGAATCGAATGTCCGCCTCGTGCCGGGAGATCGCGTTGATCTCTCAGGTTTCCCGGAAGACGCGGTTCTCGGTTATTCGCTTCCAGATGGCCAAAGATACCGCCAAGGCACACTAGGCCAGAGCAGAGAGTGGACTGGAGGATCGTGGGTCCTGACCATTCCGTTTTTTGCTTTGATCGAAGTAAGGGTCTACGACGTCCCCGACGACATGCTGGATAGAGATTCCATCGTCCAAGTGTTTCCTGATCCCCGAAGCGCGAAGGCTGAAGCCTCCGATGTCGATGCAGGCAATACCCCAACGCCCCTCTCGGATTTTGTTCAGAAGATGCAAGAATTGCACAACCTGAATCCGTTCGAAGGCGATGGAATGGATACAACTCTCAATGGCCTCATGCGCAGAGCCATTCGCAGCAAGAAGTTGTCGCATCTTGGAACAAGCAAATACACTCAACAATCCGATAACTCCATCGCCATCGCAGGCATTGGTCCTCATGTAATTGGCTGGTTTGACCGAAGTGGAGCCTCCTGTTTCGCAGAGGTCACATTGCTTCCCGGTGAAAGAACCTCGGTGGCTCTACAGTATAGTCACCGACCCCTCCTGCATGGTCAACTGATCGATTGGGAAGGTAACCCGGTTCCGAATGCCGTGCTCTCCATGACATCCGCCTTGGACCTTCACGACTATGATTTGTCGCCTGCAGACACGCACGCCATGATCGTCTTGGTGAAAGCCGGAACTTCCTACCATTCCGTGCGACGAGATGTCAGGACTGATGCAGACGGGAATTTCGCCCTTCGGGTGCCGTCTGGGGCAGGGTATTCGATTGAATCACATGCAAGGGGAGGTTACGTTTTCTGGAACAGTCGCGACAACCCGAAGCAGCCGTCCTTGGATATTGAAGTTCTTCTCGAACTGCTGGAACCGGTTGAGGAGCATTTGCTCACCGTCTCTTTCCGTGATCCAAGTGGATCTCCCATAATTGAAGGCGCTGTGAGTTTCGCTGTCCCTAGTGATGTCCCTTTTTTCCGCCAATGGGCTGAGAAGATTCCCTTGGACCAGTACGGTCAGGTCAAGGTGCTGGGATTCGATCCTGGATCGAAAGTCGGAATTATTCTTTACCATGACTCACTCAAGGGGGGCATGTTTCCTGATCCCTATTTGACGGTGCCTTCATTCAGGGAGATTACTGTAATTGTCCCGACAGATGCCTACCTTGAACATGAGGAAACACCTTGACTAGGTGCGCCAAAACAAGAAACCTCAAGGCTGGTCGAACAGTTTTGCTTGAAGGGTTGGTGATGGCCATCCACCGTCTGGAGGAGGCTTTCGTCCCTGGTCTCCATAACGCCCGAAAACCAATGGTTTACGTCTCTTCCCTGAAGAACGGCCAATGTGCTCCTCAGATGGAAGAAGCTCAGCATCACGGACGGTTTCCTTATTCCCGAAGTGGACCTTTGGTCGTCGCTGCGATTGCCCTTGCCTTGGCAATGGCACTCCCTGCTCCGTTCTGGCGAGGCCTACCGTGGACAGTCTCCTTCTCGACTCAGGAAGGATCCATGGTTCTCTCTGCCGAAGGAGGAATCCCCTCTAGTTTGAAAGAGAACGATCAGAATCCGCTTCAGGCTGAGGTCGATCAGGCAGGAGCACCTACACGGAAAGAGCCACTCTCCACGGATCGCCAGGGTCGATTGCGAGTAACTGTAGTCCGCAGGGAGGATGACGAGCCCGTAGCCGGAGCTGAGGTCTACCTCCTAGACGCGGCAATCACCAGTGAGCCCGATTTCCGGGCTGCCTTGGTATTTGAAGGAGGTGAACTCGCCAATGTTGCCGAGGCCTTCGGCCGGCATGGGCGCACCGATTCCACAGGTTCTGTTTCTATGCCAGCCGCCTTCGGCTACGTCCGCGCCTACGCAAGTTGGGGAGGGCTATGGGGGCAGGGTAAATTCGTCCCAATCACTCCGGCTGTCACTGAAGGACAGGTAGTTGTTCAGCTTGACTGGGACTTCGAGGTCGACGTAATGGTGGTCAATGGAAACAACGTCCCACAAGAGGGAATCTCCGTCGCCTACCGAGCTGGCGACCCATGGCCCATCGATCGGAATCTCGTCAGCGTTCTCACGAATAGGGATGGATTTGCAAAGCTACGCCATCTGGGGCGACATGCTCGCAGGGCTGCTGTTGGCGATAGGTCAATACGTCACTTGGTGAGTCTTCATCTTCCTCTCCTTGAGCCCGTGTTCGCCGAGATCGACCCATTTGCGGAGACACTCGATGCCGTGCAACTTGTCCTTCCACCCACAGGCAGTTTGGAGGTTGCTGTCTTGAACATGGCCGGTGATCCTGCTAAAGACGGGATGACTGTCTTCCTCCAGCGACGTATGCCCGACGAGTACCGCAGCCGCTTTAGCTCGAGCGCCTCATCGATGGTGGGTCAGAGTTGGCTGGGTTTGTTGGATCAAAAGACCGTTGGCGGGAAGGTCAGATTCGATCGCGTCGGTCTAGATCTGATGCTGGAAATTGGGGCTTTGTTCTCCCTTGGTGGTGAGTTGAATCACATAGAGGCCCGTGGTCCTATTCAGCAGGGGGAGATCGTCACAATTGTTCTCAAGCAGACCCGGGAAACACCAGTAGTTCTCGGCCGCTTGATCGACGAACGCGGCGTTCCGTGGACTGAGGAGGTTGTGGGGTGCCTTTTTTGGCTTACCGCGGACAACCAGATTTTAAAATCTCCTCTGCGCGTGAGCCCGGACTCATCTGGCGGCTTTCGGGCCCTTTGCCCAAGTGTCCCTGTTGGCGGCCCACTCCAAGGCCGGTTCTCCTTCGTAGCGTCTAAGCTCGGTGCGGTTAGGATTTGGGGGACTGAGGTGGTGCCAGAGTTCCCCCTGGGAGGAGTGCTTGACCTCGGGGATCTTCGCCTGGACAAGAAGCCTCTCGTAGGGGGAATCGTTGTTGATCGGAGTGGTGCCGCCTTGCCCGGGATTCAGGTTTCGATCACCACGAGGAAGTCTGAGATCCTGCTCCAGCGGATGAACCTACCCACAACTCCAAAGATATTATCGGCGATCAGGAAGGACTTGAGAACTTGGACCGATGACCGAGGGCAGTTCATCTTCCATTTTCCTCCTTCATTCGGGATTCGCAGCAAGCTTGGTGTTATGGGGCAAGGAGAGGCTTCAGCACCACTCAGAACTAGTCTTGACTTCGAGCCAGGGCAGGATGACCTAAGAATCGTCCTACCAGGAGGATAGTGCTCGTTGGAGTGTATTTGTCCGGCGGCCCGCACCGTTGACCGTTTGACGGACTGATCGTTCAACTTAATCGGGCGAACTCGTAGGACGGACTCCCACCTGCTAGGGCCGTCCAGAACCCGATTCCACCGACTCGAGCTCCTCGCCCGGCTCGTCCTCGGACTCCGGCGGCCGCTCCTTCCAGTCCTTGAGGAGCTGCGCCTCGCGCTCGGGGGTGACGCCGGAGCGCCACGGCCGGTCCTCCCCGCGCTCCTCCAACGCCCACTTCAGGGTGTCGCGCAGGGTGTCGCCGGTCGGCCGGTGGGTCAGCCCGGCGGCGCGCGCCTTGGCCCAGCTCGAGGTCTCGAAGGGCGGCTCGAGCGGCACCCAGATCGGGAGGCTGTCCGGCCCGGACCACGCGTTGACCTTCTGCTCGGCCAGGAATTCGTTGGTGACCCAGGTGAAGTTGCACTCGGCGCCGAGCACCACCTTGCAGCCGAACAGCAGCTCGGCCATGTTCAGGCCACCCTCGGGGCCGATGGCATTGAACGGTCCGAAGGTGCCGTCCTCCATGCAGCGCACGGTCCACTCCGCCAGGTCGCGGGCGTCGATGAAGCGCACCGGCATGTCCCAGTGGCCCGGGGCGATGACCTCGCCGCCGCGGTGGATGCGCACCGGCCACCAGGTCAGGCGGTCGCTGTTGTCGCCGGGGCCGACGATCAGGCCGGGGCGGATGTTGAGGGTGCGGCCGGGCCAGTGCCGCTCGGCCGCCTGCTCGCACAGCACCTTGAGGCCGCCGTAGGTGCCGCCGGTCACCTGCTCGGTCGTCGGGTCCTCCAGGGTGGCCAGCTCGGACTCCTCGGTGTTCGCCCCCATCCAGTCGGGGTAGACCGACATCGTCGAGATGAAGACGTAGGCGCCGACCCGGTCCTTGACGGCCTCGGCCAGCATGTCGACCACCCGCGGGTAGTAGCCGGAGGTGTCGACCACGAAGTCCCACTTGCGGTCGCCGGCGAGCGCCGACAGGTCCTTGCTGCGGTCGCCCTGGAGCTTCTCGAGCTCCGGGAACAGGTGGGTGTTGGTGCGGCCGCGGTTGAACAGCGTCACCTCGTGCCCGCGGGCCAGCAGGGCGCGCACGGTGTGCGGGCCGAGGAAGCCGGTGCCGCCCATGAACAGGACCTTGAACGGCGCGCGGGCCGGGCGGACCGGCGACGGAGCGGCGGAGCTCACCGCCGGGATGCAGCCGGCGGGGGCGGCCGCGGCGCGGCTCC
>JACNJP010000157.1 GCA_014382465.1 Planctomycetota bacterium | reverse complement strand
GCGGGAGCGGCTGGGCCGCCAGGAGCCGCAGGGGGCCGCGGCCGGCGCCGACGGCGATCAGGGCCCACGGCAGCACGGAGTCGCCGAAGAAGCCGTTCATCAGGGAGGCGAGCATCACGGCCTGCGGCGCCTCCAGGGCGTGACCCTGGAGCTCGGGCGGCAGGTGGGCGTCGGTGGCGATGCCGTAGGCGCCGTGCAGCAGGCTGAGCACCGGCGCCAGGACGAAGCTGGCGGTGACGACGCCGATGATCTCGGCCCACTGTTGCCAGTAGGGCGTTGCCCCGACCAGCTGGCCGGTCTTGAGGTCCTGACAGACGTCGCCCGAGGTGCAGGTGGCGCAGCAGACCACCCCGGCCACGCCCATGGTCGCGAGGATCGCGACCTCGCCCGAGAAGCCGGCGAGGAAGATGAAGGCCGAGGTCAGCAGCACCGAGCAGATCGTCATGCCGCTGACCGGCGAGTTGCTCACCCCCACCAGTCCGACGATGTAGGCGGCCACGGCGACGAAGAAGAAGGCGCAGATCACCATCAGGACGGTCGCCAGCAAGCTGACCGAGGCGTCGCCGGTGAAGGAGAAGTAGAGGGCGAGCACCACCAGGGCAGTGGCCGCCACCAGGAACAACAGCCAGTGGCGCTCGAGGTCGGTGTCCTCGCGCCGCGGCGGCGCGCCGCCGCGGGAGCCTGCGCCGTAGCCGGAGACGGTCTCGCGCAGCCCGGCGGCGATGCCCTTGCGGATCTTGATGATCGACCACAGGCCGCCGACCACCATCGCGCCGACCCCGAGGAACTTGACCTGCTCGCGCAGAGCGGTCTGGAGCGCCTCCGCCTCGAGGCCGCCGGAGTCCCCAAAGGCCGTCAGCAGCGGCGCCGCCACCAGCCACGAGATCGCGCCGCCGGCGAAGACCTGCAGGGACAGCGGGAAGCCGACGATAAAGCCCACTGCCACCAGCGCGGGCGAGACCTTGATCCCCACCCAGGTGCGCACCGGGCCGAGCGCCAGGGCCGCCTCGGCGTTGGCCTTCAAGAGGGTCACGGCGTCCGTCAGGACCTTGATGACGGTGCCGAGCCCCAACGCCGCGAACACCAGCTTCAGGCCGCTACCGCCCTCCTCCCCGGCCCTCAAGACCTTGGCGCAGGCGACCCCTTCCGGGAAGACGAGCTCCTCGCGCTCGACGATCATCGGCCGCCGCAGCGGCACCATGAAGAGCACGCCGAGCAGGCCGCCGCACATCCCCACCAGGGTGGTCTTCCAGTAGTCGAACTCCACCCACACCCCGGTCAGGACCAGGGCAGGCATGGTGAAGATGATGCCGGCGGCCAAGGACTCCCCCGCCGAAGCGAGGGTCTGCACCAGGTTGTTCTCGAGGATGGTCCCGCGCCGCAGGACCCCCTTCAGCAGCCCCATGGAGATCACCGCCGCCGGGATCGAGGCGCTCACCGTCATGCCGGCGAACAGGCCCAGGTAGACGTTGGCGACGCTCATCAAGAGCGCCAGCAGGATCCCCAGGCCGACCGACAGCGGTGTGAATTCCCGCGGCCCGCTCATTCGCGCCGAGGATCACCCGGGAACGGGAGGTCGCGGAAGCGGCCCCACAAGCGCTCAGACAGCCACACCCAGGCCAGGAAGAACAGCAGGCCGGCCAGGACGTCGACCAGGTAGTGGTAGCGCAGGTAGAGGGTCGCCACGGCCGTCAGCGCCGCCCACGGCCCGAAGATCCAGAACCAGGCGCGGTCGCGCACCCAGCACAGCCAGGCGACGTAGCTCGACATCATCACGTGGCCGCTGGGGAAGCAGTCGCGCTTGGTCCAGGAGGTGTTGATGAGCTGCTCGTGCAGGAACGGCTGCAGGCCGTAGGTTGGCAGCGCCTGGGCGTACTCGAGGAAGGCGTAGGGCGAGCGGGTCGGCACCAGCAGGTAGCCGCAGTAGCTGATCAGGAAGCCGGCGATGACCCGGTCGACCCCCTGGTAGAGCGTCGGCCAGTCCTTGCGCCAGGCCCACCTCACGCCGAGCAGGAACGGGAACACGTAGAAGCTGGTGTAGACCGCCTGCAGCAGGTCGCTGAGCAGCGGGTGCACCAGGCCCGCCCAGACGCTCTCCCAGTGGTAGCCGAACCAGGCGCGGTCGGCGCGCAGCATCAGCCACTCCCGGTCGTCCGGCAGCACCCAGGGGATCACCATCGACAGGAAGGAGTAGATGGCGAACAGCAGCCCGCCAGCGACGAAGGGCACCACGATCGACCGCAGCCGCGGCAGCCGTCGCTGGAGCTGCTCGGTGGCCAGGGCGATGGCGGCGACGGCCGTGAAGCTCCCCACCGCCCGGACGGGGTCCTCGACCCGGCCAGGTGTGAGCAGCACCAGCAGCACCATTGCGCCGCAGAAAGCGGGAAGGGCGGTGCTGAGGCTGGAGGTGCGGAGGTCCGCCTCGACAGCCACGGGCGTATCATGCGCTCCCTCAGGGTCGAAATCCATGCGCCACTGCTCCCGAACGCTCCCCGTCCTGCTCCTCGGCGCCTGCGCCAGCGGCTCCTGCGACCAGCAGGCCTCGACGCCGCTGACGCCCCCGGCCTTCGACCGGGACCGCGCCTGGGCCGACCTCGAACACCTGGTCGGAATCGGTCCGCGGCCGATGGGGACCGAGGCCCTGGCCGAGACCCGCCGCTACCTCCACCAACAGCTCGACGGCCTCGGCTGGCTGGTCGAGGAGTTCCCGTTCACCGCCAAGGCCCCGCCCGGCGCCCGGCGGCAGGGCGAGTTCACCGGCGTCAACCTGCTGGCGCGGCGACCGGGCACCGAAGCCGGCGAGATCTGGATCGCCAGCCACTACGACACCTACGACCTGCGCGGCTTCCTGGGCGCCAACGACGGCGGCTCGTCCACCGCCGTGCTGCTGGAGCTGGCGCGGCAGCTCGGCGGCCCCGAGGTCCGGCAGGGCCCGACCCTGGTCCTGGCCTGGTTCGACGGCGAGGAGCCGTTCTCGGAGGTGGCCTGGGACAACGCCACCAATTCCACCTTCGGCAGCCGCCACCAGGTCGAGCTGCTGCGGAAGGACGACGCCCTGCGCGACCTCCGCGCCTTCATCCTGCTCGACATGGTCGGCGACGCCAAGCTCGGCATCACCCTGCCGGAGGAGACCGACCAGCGCCTGGAGCGGACCTTCGAGACCGCCGCGCTCGAGCTGGGCTACAAGCTGATGTTCTTCGAGCGCCGGCCGATCCGCGACGACCACCTGCCCTTCTACAAGGCCCGGGTCCCGGTCATCAACCTCATCGACCTGAAGTTCGGGCCGGGCCTCAGCAACGAGTGGTGGCACACCGCCGAGGACACCCTCGACAAGTGCAGCGCCGCGAGCCTGGGCCAGGTCGGCGAGGTGGTCCTGGCGGCCCTGCCGGAGGTGGAGAAGGGCTTCCCGAGCCGGCGCTGATCAGGCGCCGGCCTCCTGCTCCCGCTCGGCCGGCGCCGCCGGCTCCGGCAGCGCGGGCATCCGCCCGACGGCCGGCGGGGCCAGCCCGGAGCGCTCCGGCGCCAGGCCCGAGCGGGCGCCGAGCAGCTTCTCCGGCGACTCCGGGATCTCGGCCAGCTCCACCCCGACCACCAGGCTGACCCCGGCCTTGCGCATGGTCACGCCGAACAGGCGCTCGCAGCGGGCCATGGTGAGCTTGTTGTGGGTCACGACCATGAACTGGGTGCCGACGACGAAGTCCTCCAGCACGTCGAGGAAGCGGCCGACGTTGGCGTCGTCGAGCGCGGCGTCGACCTCGTCGAGCAGGCAGAACGGCGACGGCCGGGAGCGGAACACCGCCAGCAGCAGCGCCAGGGCCGTCAGGGTGCGCTCGCCGCCGGAGAGCAGCTTGATCGAGCGCAGCTCCTTGCCCGGCGGGCGCACCGTGATGTCGATGCCGGCGATCAGCGGGTCGACGTCGGCCTCGAGCTGGATCTCGGCGCGTCCGCCGCGGAACAACCTGCGGAAGATCGACTCGAACTGGCCCTGGACCGCCTCGAAGGCCTCGAGGAAGCGGGCGCGGCAGCGCCGGTCGAGGTCCTCGATGGTGGCGGAGAGGTTGGCGCGCGCCTCCACCAGGTCGTGGCGCTCCTTGCCGAGGAACTCGGCCCGCTGCTCGCGCTCCTCCAGCTCCTGAACGGCGTCGAGGTTGACTGCGCCGATCGAGTCCAGGGTGGCGCGGGCCCTGCCGACCTCGGCGCGCAGACCCTCTAGCCCCTGTCCGGAAGGCCGCGCCTCCTCGGCCAGCCCGGCGCCGCGCACCAGGTCCTCGAGCGGCTGCTGGAACTCCTCGAGGATCGACCGCACCAGCTCGGCGCGCTTCATCTGCACCCGCTGCAGCCCGAGCGCGTGCTCCTGGCGTTCGCCGAGCAGCTGCTCCAGGCGGCCGGCGCCGCCCTGGGCGCCGTAGCGAGCCTGCTCGAAGGCGTCCCGGGCGCGCTCGAACTGGACCCGCGCCTGCTCCAGGCGCTCCTCCAGCTCGCCGCGCTCGATGAGCAGCTGGCGGGTCCGGGCCCGGCCCTGCTCGGCCTCGGCGCGGAGCTCCTCCGCGCGGCGTCCGAGCTCGGCCAGCTCCTCGCGGATCCGGCCGCTCTCCTGGCGGTCGCGGTCGTGCAGGCGCTCGTGGGCCGCGATCCGCTGCTCGACGTGGGACAGCTGCTGCTGGGCGCTCTCGTCCGCCAGCCGGGCCGCCTGGAGCTCCTGGCTGGAAGCCTCCAGCAGGCCCTCGCGCTCGGTCGAGCGGGCTTCGGCGGCCTCCAATTCGCGGTTGAGCCGCTCCCGGAGCTCTTCGGCCTGGTCGCGGGCCTCGCTCGCCAGGCGCTCGGCGGCGTCGGCGAGGTCCCGCTTCTGCTGGGCGGAGCGCTGCTCGTCGGCCAGGGCCCGGTCCTCCTCGGCGAGGCTGGCGGCGCGCCGCTCCAGGTCCTGGACCCGGGCCTGGGCCCGGTCGCGCTCGGCGACCGCCTCGCGCAGCCGGCCGTCGAGCGCCTGGAGCTCTGCGCGCACCCGGTCCAGCTCCTGTCCGGCCAGCGCCGCGCGCTCGGAGCACTCGGCCTCGATGCCCTCGGAGCGCCCGACGATCTCGCCGGCCTGCAGGCGGGCGTTGCGCCGGGCGAGGATGCCCTCGGCGCTGCTCCCCTGGAGCATGCCGACGCGGGCGAAGCCGCGGCCGTGGAATTCGCCGTCGCGGGACAGGACCAGGGCACCGGAGTGGCGCCCGGCCAGCTCGCGCGCCTGGGCGTTGTCGTCGACGCAGTAGACCTCGCCGAGCCGGGCGCAGAGGGCGTCGCAGCGGTCGGGGTCGCCCCCGAGCAGGCTGCGCAGGGGCGGCGCCTGGACCACGTTCACCGGCGCCGGGCCGGTATCGGGGAAGAAGCAGTCGAAGGTGCCGTCCGGCAGCGCGGCGGCGGCCTCGCGGCGGTCCAGCCACAGGCCGTGCTGCATCCGTCCCAGCAGGTCCTCGACCAGCCGGTCCCAGGGCGCCGGCACGCTGACGCCGTCGAGCAGCAGCGAGGGGCCGTCGTCCTCCCGGATCAGGTCACGGACGTGGTCGGGGACGCCCTGGTACTCCTGGTCCACGGCGCTCAAGGCCTGCAGCCGGGTGCGGGCGGCGGTGGCGTCCCGGCGGGCGCCGGCGGCGGCGCGCTCGCACTGCTCCCGCTCCTCGCGCAGGGCGTCGCGGCGGGTCACCAGGCGGCGGCTGCGGTCCTCGTCCTCCCCGACCCGGAGGCTGCTGCCCTCGAGGGCCTCCCGGGCGCCGGAGAGCTCCTCGACGATCCGGTCCCGCTCGGCGGCGCCCTCCGACAGGCGCCGCTCGAGGGCTCGCAGGGCGCCCTCGGCCTCGCTGCGATCGTGAGCGGCGGCGGCGGCGGCGTTGTGGTGCCGGGTGCGCCCGCCGAGGGCGCCGAGCACGCCCTGGCGCAGCTCCTCGACCCGCGCCCGGAGGCCGCGGTGTTGGTCGCGGCGCCGCTCGAAGTCGCCCAGGGCGGCGGCCAGGGCCGCGGCGCTGCGCTCCTTCTCGGCGCCCAGCCGCTCCCGCTCCTGGACCAGGTCGTGGTCCTCGACGCGGCGCGAGGCGTCCTCGGTCTCGAGCCCGGAGAGGCGTTCGGCCTCCCGCTCGCGGCGCAGCTCGAGCTCGTGGGCGCGGCCCTCGAGGCCGCGGACCCGCTCCTCCAGTCCAGCGGCCTTCTCCTTGGTCTCGGCCGCGGTGGCGCGCAGGGCGTCGTGGTGCTCGCGCAGGACGCCGGCCTCCTTCTCAAGCTCCCGCAGCTTTTGCTCGGCGGTCTGGCGCTCGGCCCGCAGCTCCTCGATGCGCCGCTCCAGCTCGCCGGCCCGGGCCTGGAGGCCGTCCTCCTCCTGCTGGAGCAGGGCGGAGTCGGCCCAGGAGAGGCGGATCTTGCCTTCGCGGTACTGGTCGCGGGTCTCGAGGAAGCGCCGCGCCTTGCCGGCCTGGTACTTGAGCGAGCGCACCGCCCGCTGGACCTCCTCGTAGACGTCCTCGACCCGCGCCAGGTCCTGGGCCACGCGGTTGAGCTTGAGCTCGGCCTCGTGCTTGCGCGCCTTGTAGCGGCTGATGCCGGCCGCCTCCTCGAACACCGAGCGCCGCTCGGCGGGGTTGGCCGACAGCACGGCGTCGATCTTGCCCTGGGCCAGCACCATGTAGCTGCGGACGCCGAGGCCGGTGTCCATCAACACGTCGCGCACCTCCTTGCGCTTGACCTTGCGGCCGTTCAGGAGGTACTCCGCCTCGCCGCCGCGGAACAGCCGGCGGCCGATCGCGACTTCGCCGCCCGGCTCGACCAGGTCGCCGGCGTCGTCGGCGAGGATGATCTCGACCATCGCGTAGGGCGCCGGCGCCCGCCCCTCGGCGCCCTTGAAGATGACGTCGTCCATGGCGTCGGCGCGCAGGGTCTTGGCCGAGCGCTCCCCCATCACCCACAGCAGCGCGTCGACCACGTTGGACTTGCCGCAGCCGTTCGGACCGACGATGCCCGTCAGGCCGCGCTGCACCTGGACGACGGTGCGGTCGGCGAAGGACTTGAAGCCCTCGAGTTCGATGCGCTTGAGGAACATGCTGCGGTGGCTCAGGTGGAGGGTCCAGCGGCGACGATGCGGCGCAGCTCGGGGGTGTTGAGGGCGGCCGCGGCGGAGAGCTCCAGCCAGGGAGCGGCGGCGAAGGCGGCGGCCGGCGGCACCACGGTCGCTTCCAGGGGGCACCAGCCGACCGGATAGGCGAAGGAGCCGGCGGCGGGGTCGCGCGAGGCCAGGCGGGCGCCGGCCCCCTCGGCGTGCGGCGGAGCGAAGTCGCGCAGCCGCAGCCCGGCGACGCGGGCGCGGCGGGAGCAGAGGCCGCGCAGCCCGAGCAGGAAGCGCCGCAGGCGGTCGGAGCCGGAGCTCAAGCCGGGCCACAGGAAGCTGAGCGCCTGCGGCAGGCCGGCCGGGACCCGGGCGACGTCGGCCTGGGGGGCGCCGTGGGCGCGCTCGGGGAGCTGCCGCACGGGGGCGCAGGCCAGCTCCACCCGCCCCTCGCGGGGGGCGGGGGG